>CAUVRF010000022.1:0-20867 GCA_963554245.1 uncultured Streptococcus sp. | reverse complement strand
TGTTAAAGACAACCAAGTCAATGTCGTTGTCCATAGAGAGGGTTGAAGCTGTTGAGTCCATGATACGAAGACCTTTATTGATAACATCACGGTGAGTCAATTCTTCAAACTTAACAGCTGTCTTGTCTTTCTTAGGATCGGCATTGTAGACACCGTCTACGCCATTTTTAGCCATAAGAATGGCATCTGCTTCGATTTCAGCTGCACGAAGAGCCGCTGTTGTATCTGTTGAGAAGTAAGGTGAACCAATTCCGGCACCAAATATAACGATACGGCCTTTTTCAAGATGACGAAGGGCACGTCCACGTACGTAAGGTTCTGCAACTTGTTGCATAGCAATGGCTGTTTGTACACGCGTATCGACACCAACTTGTTGCAATGAATCTGCCATCACAAGAGCATTCATAACAGTCCCAAGCATTCCAGTGTAATCTGCCTGAACACGGTCCATTCCTGCTTCTGCAGCAGGTTCTCCACGCCAGAGATTTCCTCCACCAATAACAAGGGCAATTTCGATACCTAAGCTATGAACTTCTTGAATCTCTTTTGCGATTGTTTGAACTGTTTGGATATCAATCCCTACGCCACGTTCACCGGCAAGGGCTTCACCTGATAACTTGATTAAAATACGTTTATACTTGGGATTCGCCATTTTTACTCTCCTTTTTTTATCCTACCTATTTTATCACAATTTCTAAGATTTTTATAGTGCCATGAGCAATTCTTTGAAAAAAATTAGACCGTTAAAAATTCCTCTAAGTCGGTAAGGGCACGCTCTGCAATTTTTTCATAACGAGCCTTTTTATCACGGATACGCTCGCCTTCCAACTCCTTGATAATCCCAAAATTGACGTTCATTGGTTGGAAATGTTTGCTGTCCGCATGAGTGATGTAATGAGCTAGACTTCCGATCGCTGTGGTCTCTGGGAAGATAGCTTCACTTTCACCCTTGAAGAGTCGAGCCGCATTAATACCTGCAACTAATCCTGAAGCTGCTGACTCAACATAGCCTTCTACACCCGTCATCTGACCAGCAAAGAAGAGGTTAGGCTGCTTCTTAGAACGATAGGTTTGTTCTAGCAAGTTCGGTGAATCCATATAAGAATTACGGTGCATGACCCCATAACGAACAAACTCCGCATTTTCAAGACCTGGAATCATTTGGAAAACACGCTTTTGCTCTCCCCATTTGAGGTGGGTCTGGAAACCGACGATATTGTAGAGGCTACCAGCCGCATTATCCTGACGAAGCTGGACAACTGCATACGGTGTTTTGAACTCCCCGTCACGAGGGCCTGTATAATCGTCTGGATACTCCAAACCGACTGGCTTCATCGGACCATAAAGCATGGTTTTAATGCCACGCTTAGCCATGACTTCGATAGGCATACAACCTTCAAAGTACTTTTCTTTTTCAAACGAATTGAGCGGGGCTTCTTCCGCATTGATCAATGCTTCATGGAAATCCATAAATTCTTGCTTGGTCATAGGGGCATTGAGGTAGGCTGCTTCTCCCTTGTCATAACGAGACTTGAGATAGACCTTGCTCATATCGATGGTATTGACATCGATAATCGGCGCCGCCGCATCGTAGAAATAGAATCCATCCCCATCATTAAGGGCATGAATCTTTTCAGCTAAGGCATCACTAGTCAAAGGACCAGTAGCGACAACTGTAATAACATCCGTTGGCAATTCTGTAATTTCATCACGAACCACCTCAATCAAGGGGTGGTTGGCTACTTTTTCGGTCACCATTTGGGAGAAACCGTCACGGTCCACCGCAAGGGCACCGCCCGCAGGAACACGTGTAGCTTCTGCTGATTCCAAGATAACAGAACCCAAGCGACGCATTTCTTCCTTGAGGAGTCCAACGGCATTTGTCAGGGCATCTCCACGAAGAGAATTGGAACAAACTAACTCAGCAAAATTGTCTGTTTTGTGCTGGGGTGTAGACTTGACACCACGCATTTCATAGAGTTTAACTGGAATACCACGCTCTGCGATTTGGTAGGCAGCTTCAGACCCTGCCAAACCTGCTCCGATAACATTGATATAAGATTGAGACACGACACTAATACCTCTTTGGGTGGAAACTAAGTCCAAATAAAAACAAGCTACTAGACTATTTGACACCCACAAATCTTTCTAATTTTTCTTCTACTAGTATAACAAAAAAAGGGAAGAAGGCAAACTTCCCTGTTTAGTCATTTTCTTAATTTTCTTCCCAGTCGTGGTAGGCAGCGTAGAGCTGGCTTTTATTCCACTGGTAGAGTTTCGCAACTTCCTTAATGGCTTGATTTTTCTTCATGCCTTGCTGGATACGAGCTTGGATTTCTAAGAACAAGTCTTCCTCATCCTTCTCCTCCACATCCTGACTAGCACCTTCAACGATGAGAAGGCATTCGCCCTTGAGCGGCGTTTCAGCGATGCTTTCAAGCAATTCAGAGATCTTTCCTCGTTGGTATTCTTCATAGATTTTGGTCAATTCCCTGACCAAGACCACCGAGCGGTCACCATAGACTTCTAGCATATTTTCCAATGTATCTGCCACACGATGGGGCGATTCGTAGAAAATCTGAGTTTCTGGATAGTCTTTTTTTGAGTCGAAAAATTGCTTTTGCTGGCCTGATTTTCTCGGTAAGAAACCATAAAAGATATGTGGCTGTGGTGCTAGGCCACTGGCAATCAAGGCAGAAATCCCTGCAGAGGCACCCGGAACTGTGACAACTGAAATCTCTTCCTCGATGGCTGCCTTGACCAAATCATGACCAGGATCTGAGATACTAGGCAAACCCGCGTCAGAAACTTGAGCAATACTTTGCCCCGCTTTCAAAAAACCAATCAAATCAGGAATTTTTTCCTTGGCATTGTGCTCATGAAAACTAATCTGCTTGGTCGAAATATCAAAATGCTTGAGCAGAAGCCCTGTATTGCGCGTGTCCTCAGCAGCAATCCAGTCCACCTCTTTCAAGGTCTGGATGGCACGAAAGGTCATATCATCTAGATTGCCAATCGGCGTTGCCACTAGGTAAAGCTTGCCATAGGGAGATTGTCCCTTAAAACTTTTTTGAATCTGCATGCCTACTCCCTATATAACAACTCATCACAGAACATACATTCCTCGTCCTGCTCTCGGCGTTGTCCATAAAAATCATTACATACGTGAAACCCGTCTTTATAGATTCGGCGGACGCTTTCACGAACATGCTTGGCCTTAACGGGTGTATCTGCTTCTACCTCGCCTAAGCGTTCGCGCAACTTACTATTTTCCAAGCGAAGAGCTGTATTTTCCTCTACCAGGCTCTTGAGATTTTTCTTGATTGCTTCCACATCGGCCAAGGTTACCAATAACTGTTGGGAAAAATCGTCCAGCGCGTCAAATAATTCTTTTTTGTCCATAAAACAGCTCTTTCCTTTCTTTATCATTCATTTTTGAGTTTATATTTCTTTCAAGACCAGGTATTCCATGGCATTTTGAAAGCTGACATTAGCTTGCCACATTTTTCTAGCTTCTAGTAAATCTTGTAAAATCTGTCGAATCCTTGCTTGCAGGAGATCCTGCCCACAGAGAACTTCGAGGATTCGCAAAACCTGATCTTGTTTTTCCTTGTCATCTGCCAAGTTGGCTAATTTAGCAACTTGGAGATAACTTTCTTTTTTATTGGCTACTAACCAAGTCAGCAGGCGTTCACTTTCATCGACCAAGGTCCAAAAACTTGCCTGGTTTGCCAACTTTTCTGCTTCAGCTCGTGATTGACAAAACTGGGCTAAGAGAGTTGCTTTTTTCTTGACTAGACCTGCTTGCTCTAATTGATAAATGAGTTTTTCTTCTTGCTTTTTAAAGTGGAAAATCTGTGTCCTACTACGGATAGTCGGCAACATCTTTTCCTCATCGCTGGTCAAGAAGAAAATGTAAACTTCACTCTGGGGTTCTTCGATGACCTTGAGCAGAGAATTAGCCGCGTTGGGATGCATTTTCTCCGCCTGCTCAATAATAAAGACCTGCTGCTGACTCTCAATCCCTGCTTGGGAAAACTGACCCACCAATTCCCGAATTCGTTCTGTCTTGATGACCTGATTGACTGGCTTGATTAAAGTAACATCGGGAAATTCTTCCTGTTCAATCAGCTTACAGTTTCGGCATTTCTCACACGGCAAAACGCCTACTTTATCCGTACAAAAGAGGCTCTTAGCCAAAAACTGCGCCATTTCCAAGCTTCCAAAGAAACCTGAAAAGAGATAGGCATGATTGAGCTGATCTTGTTCTAGGATACGGACAAAGCGGTCAAACTGGTCTGGCTGCCAAGCTTTTAGTTGTTCTTGTTTCATTTATCCAAGCCCATTCTGTCAAACAAGACAGCCTTGGTCGTTTCCACAACTTGCTCCAAAGGAAGACTCGCATCAATCTTGACAATGCGATTTCCTTCTTTGTCCAGAAGAGAAAGGTAACCTTGACGAACTTTCTTGTGCAAGTCTAAGCCTTCCAAGTCCAACCGATTGACCTCGCGGTCACTATTAGCAGCAATGCGAGCCAGCCCCTCTTCCACCTCAATGTCAAAATAAATTGTCAAATCAGGTTTGAGGCCATCTGTCGCAAAGTGATTGAGCCAATCAATGGCATTGATATCTAAACCACGGCCAAATCCCTGATAAGCAACAGAACTATCGATGAAGCGGTCCATAATGACTAGCTTGCCAGCTTCAAGAGCAGGGAGAACTTTTTCCACCAAGTGCTGTCTGCGACTGGCAATATAGAGAAGGAGTTCTGTTTTAGGATCCATCTGAGTATGACTTGGATCCAAAATCACTTGACGAATTTTCTCCCCAATCAAGACTCCGCCAGGTTCACGGGTCGTCAGCACCTCTACTCCTTTTTCCTCTAAAATTGGGAGCAGAGCCTCTAAAACACTGGTCTTTCCTGCTCCCTCTGGTCCCTCAAGAGAGACTAAAAATCCTTTTGACATGTCTAACTCATTTCTTTTTTACTACTTCTATTCTATCAAAAAAATAGGGGTTTGTGACAATCTTTTTGTCTTCTTATTCCATGCACCATAAAAGAGGCAGTCAAGGCCACCTCTTATTTACCTAATTCTTGTGTTCGTTTATAGGCTTGATGAACTGCGTCCATGACGGTGCCTCTAAAAGCATGTTCTTCCAGACGTGCTACACCAGCGATAGTCGAACCCCCTGGACTACAAACTTGGTCTTTCAAAACTCCAGGATGTTGCTGGCTTTCGAGAACCATTTGCCCAGCGCCGACTACTGTTTGGGCTGCCATTTTCAAAGCCATTTCTCTTGGCAATCCTGTCTGAACACCTGCATCTGCCAAAGCTTCGATAAAGAGGTAGACAAAGGCAGGACCACAACCAGCAAGCCCTGTCGCAGCATCGATTAAGCCATCCCCAAGTTCAACTAAGAGGCCAGCCTTGGCTAAAAGCTGACAAAAGAGTTCCCTGTCCTCAGCACGACAGTTTGCTGATAAAGCGTAACTAATCACTCCTTGGCCGATAGCTACTGGAGTATTGGGCATGATGCGAATGATACGATGTTGACTCGGTAAAAATTTGGCTAGTTTTTCCAAAGTCAATCCAGCTGCCATGGAAATCAAAAGAAGACTCTCTCGTTTTTCAAGAATGGTCTGATATTGAGAAAGCAAGTCTGAGAACTGAGCAGGCTTAACTCCTAGAAAAATCACATCTGCTTCTGCAAAAATTTCTTCATTGCTGGAAGTCTGACCGCCGAAATCAGTGATGAAAGCATCTACTTTTGCTTGACTACGATTGGCAAGGAGAATCTGAGCACCCGACTTGGCCTGCAAAACAGCCTTAGCCAAGCTAGCACCCATATTCCCCAAACCGATAAATCCAATCTTCATCTCTTACTCCCTTATCTGTCCGTCACCAGTAACCACATACTTGTAGCTAGTCAACTCTTTCAAGCCCATTGGACCACGCGCATGCAGTTTCTGAGTAGAAATCCCCATCTCACATCCAAGACCAAATTGCCCACCGTCAGTGAAACGCGTTGAGGCATTGACATAAACCGCTGCTGAGTCCACTTGATCTGTAAAGTAAGTTGCAGCTTCAGCATTTTCCGTCACAATGGCATCCGAATGATGGGTACTGTGGGCTTCAATATGGGCAACTGCTTCTTCTAAACTGCTCACAACCTTAACTGCTAGGATATAATCTAAAAACTCGGTGTCAAAGTCCTGGACCTCAGCTGCTCGACCTGAAACAAACTGACTTGCTTTCTCATCCAATCGGAATTGAATTGGTCCCAGTCCAGCTTCTTTCCGACTTGTAACAAGAACTTGCTCCAAGCGAGGAAGGAAATCTGCTGCCTTGTCTTCATGAACCAGCAAAACTTCCATAGCATTGCAGACAGAAGGACGACTAGTTTTAGCATTGTTGATAATCGATAGAGCCTTATCTTCGTCTGCATCCTTATCTACATAGACATGGACAATCCCAGTTCCTGTCTCGATAACAGGCACGATAGCATTTTCAACAACAGCATTGATCAAGCCAGCGCCTCCACGAGGAATGAGAAGGTCTAGATAACCCTTGGCCTTCATCATGGCATAGCTACTTTCACGGCTAGTATCTTCCACCAGTTGAATCACCTCTGGATGAATGGTAGTCGTCTCCAAGCCCTTCTTCAAAGCTGTGACAATAGCATGAGCAGTTCGGTAGGCATCCTTACCACTACGAAGAACGACCGCATTGCCACTTTTGAGAGCCAAAGCAGCCGCATCAGACGTCACATTTGGACGACTTTCGTAGATAATCCCAATAACCCCCATGGCCACACGCTTCTTGGTAATAACCAAGCCATTTTCAAGCTGACTTGTTTCTAGGACTTCACCAATAGGATCTGGTAAAGCAACCACTTCACGAATCCCTCTTGCCATCGCTTCTATACGTCCCGCATCCAAATAAAGACGGTCTAGCAAAACATCTGAGATTTTTCCCTTGGCCGCTTCCATATCGAGGGCATTGGCCGCTAAAATCTCCTCAGTAGCCGCCACTAAGTGATCAGCCATAGCTAGCAAGGCTTGGTTTTTCACTGCTTCGCTGGCAGTATTGATAGATTTCTTAACAGCCTGTACCTGTTCAAATTGTTCTTGTGTACTTACCATCGTTCACCTCTAAAATTCTGTAAAGAGCAGCTGGATTTCAGGAGTAATGGAAATCCAGTCATCACGGTGAATCAAGACTCCCTTAGCTTTTTGAGAACGGAGCATATCTTCTAGGGCTGAGACACCAAATTGGACACGTCCCTTTCCAAGAGATTGACCTGTTTCTTTATCTGCTACTGTTACAATATCGTGGTAAGAGAAGTTTCCTTCCACTTCTACCACACCCGATAAAAGGAGACTTTTCCCGTTTTTTGAAAGTGCCTCTGCAGCTCCACCATCTACCCAAATCGTTCCCTGACTTTGAGCATAGAAGGCCAGCCATTGTTTCTGGGTACGAAGTCCCTTCTCTTGCGCAACAAAGAAGGAACCATCCTTGGTCTCCTCCGCTGCCTCAATCAAGGCATCTGATTTCAAGGAGGAGCAAATATAGACTGGCACACCTGACTCCGTAGCAATCGTAGCAGCCTTGATTTTGGTCAGCATACCCCCAGTACCATTAGACGAACCTGCTCCACCAGCCATATCAATAATCTCACGATTGATAGTCTCGATTTTCTCCAAACGTTTGGCTGTTGGATCTGAGTTGGGATTTCCAGTATAGAGACCGTCCACATCAGTCAAGAGAACTAAAAGGTCCGCTTGGACCATAGCCGCTACCTGGGCACTCAGAGTGTCATTATCACCCACCTTGAGTTCGTCAATGACGACACTATCATTTTCATTGATGATGGGAATTGCACCACGATGAAGCAATACAGACAAGGCCTGATGGGCGTTCTTATAGCGACGTTTATCTACAAAATCATCCTGTGTCAGCAAGATTTGTGCAGAAACGATCTGGCGCATGAGGAGGTTGGTTGTATATTCCTCCAACAAAAGTCCCTGACCAACTGCAGCCGAAGCTTGTTTATCTGCAATCTTGGTCGGACGTTTTTTAAAACCCAAAGCTCCAAATCCAGCGGCAACTGCCCCAGATGACACTAAAATCAACTCATGTCCAGCCTCATGCAGCATAGCCAATTGCTGGGTAATTGCCTTTACTTTACTTCTTGATAAACTCCCGTCTTCATTTGTCAAGGAGGAGGTCCCCACCTTAAAGACGATTCGTTTGTACTTCATATTCTCACTCCGATTCTTCATATTTATCCATTATAACATGAATACTTTAAAATAGAAAAGACTTGAAATGAAAAAGGTTGAGACAAGACATCTCAACTCTTTTATCTATTCTCAGTTTTACGCAATCTTTCCAGCGTTTCTTTAAAAATCTCTGGAATATCTGCTGTGAACTCCAAGGTTTCACCTGTTCTCGGATGAGTAAAACCTAGAGTCTTGGCATGGAGAAATTGTCCATGTCCTTTCAGCGTTTTTCGAGGACCATAGACTTCATCACCAGCGACAGGATGGCCAATATAAGCCATATGAACACGGATTTGGTGGGTACGTCCTGTTTCCAGTTGCAACTCTAGCAAACTATAATCTCCAAAGCGTTCCAAAACGTGGAAACGTGTCACTGCCGGCTTCCCTTTAGCAGTTACAGCCTGTTTCTTACGGTCTTTTTCACTACGACCAATCGGAGCTTCAATCACACCACGATCATTTGGCAGATTGCCATGAACAATCGCCCAATATTTGCGGAGAGACTTCTTATCCTTGAGTTCTTGGGCAAGTGCTAAGTGGGCCTCATCATTCTTAGCAATCATAAGGAGACCAGATGTATCCTTGTCAATGCGGTGAACGATACCTGGTCGGAGAACCCCATTGATACCTGACAAGTCCTTGATATGGTACATGAGGGCATTGACCAAGGTTCCGCTAGTATGACCTGCGCTGGGATGAACAACCATCCCTTGAGGTTTGTTAACGACGGCGACGTCCTCATCTTGGTAGATGATCTCGAGTGGCAGATTCTCAGCCACATACTCTAAAACCTCTGGTTCTGGCACATGGTAGGTGACGATATCCCCCTCTTGGACAGTGTATTTGGCTTTCTTAGCTTGCCCATTAACCAAGACTTGTCCAGCCTTGATTTGTTCATTCGCGAGACTGCGTGACAATTCTGTCAGGTCCGACAGAGCCTTGTCTAGACGTTGCCCACCAGTTTCAATTTTTATTTCCATTTACTTCCTCTTTAAGCATTGCAATCAATAAAACAATGACACCAACTGTCAAATAACTGTCAGCAACATTGAAAATCGCAAAGTTGATAAAGTCTAGGTGAAACATATCCACCACAAAACCTTGACTCATTCTGTCGATAAAGTTGCCCAGACCTCCCGCTATTATCAAAGTCAGTCCAAAAACCAACCAGAGAGAATCCTCCATGTGTTTATGTAGATACCAAATGGCACCTACCATGACGACCAGTGTAATGACAGCAAATAACCACTGCTGATCTTGTAGCATGGAGAAGGCTGCTCCTCTATTTTGCAGATAGGTCAAGCTAACGAGATTTGGGATCCACGAACGCACTTCACCCAGTGGAATCTGCTGGACAACATAATTTTTGACCAACTGATCCAGCCCAATCAAAAGCAGTACAATGACTGCTACTATTCCTCTTTTTTTCATGATTTCCTCTTCTGATCAAAATATTCTTGCATAACCTCAACGAAAAGAGCCCCAGCTTGGCTAAGCTCCACTTCCTCCCGTTTGACATAGACCATGCGGTTATCTAGATTATCCTTGAGACGAATGACTGTGATGCCATTGACACTGTCACTATCTAAAAATCCTGAACCTGTCGCATAAGCATCCGTCCGCTCCAAAATACCGTTCAAGGTAGCACGGTCCGTCACATTGAACATCTGGGAGCTAGCACTAGTATCAACAAAGTTCTCTGAATAGTAAAGGTACTCGTCCTTTTCCTGAGTAAACCGAACGGTTGGTAAATCAGCTAAGTCCTCCATGACCAATTCCTCTTTCTGTGCTAAAGGATGCCCTTCACGAAGATAAATGTGAGTCTGGAAAGGAATTAGTTCAATAACTTCTAAACCAAGCTTTTCAACCCGTTGCATGATGCCCTTTCTATTTTGATTGTTGAGGTAGATAATCCCAATCTCACTATGTCCTTGGGCCACTTCGTCTAAGATTTGAACTGTAGTAGACTCAAAAATACGAAAGTTCTTGTAGTCAGGATAACGTTCCGAAAAGGCCGTAATGGTTGGTGGCAAGAAGTCATAGTGCTGGCTGGCAATGGAAAATTCATCCTTTTCTTCCTCAGGATTGGCATACTGATTTTGAAAAATATCAAATCCTTTAACCAATTCTTGAGCTTTTTCATAAAATTCCATACCACGACGAGTCAAGAAAGTCCCTGAGCTGGTCCGACGGAAAATCTTAAAGCCCAATTCTTTTTCCAAATCACGAACAGAAATAGACAGACTCGGCTGACTAACATACATCTTTTCAGCAGCTTCACGGAAAGTACCACTATTGGCAATGGCCACAACATAGCGTAATTGTTGAATGTTCATCTTTTACCCCCAACTTCTCTATCTGTTCATTATACCATATTTCAGAACTTTTCCACCTAGGAAAAATAATGTCGCTCATAAAATTCATCTACACTAGTAACAAAGAATTATGGGTATTAAAACAAAAAATAGGCTCTCCGAAAACTCGGAAAGCCTGATTTTATGCTACTTGTAGCTTCCTCGCCTTTTCATTTTAAGGCTCGGGATAAAAAGGTTCACTGAACCTTTTTATTTTGCGATTGGGTAAACAGAAACTTGTTTTTTATCGCGTCCTTTACGTTCAAAGCGTACTACGCCTTCAACTTTAGCGAACAAAGTATCGTCTCCACCACGTCCAACGTTTACACCTGGGTAGATGTGTGTACCACGTTGACGGTAAAGGATTGATCCACCTGTTACAGTTTGTCCGTCAGCTGCTTTAGCTCCAAGACGTTTCGCTTGTGAATCACGTCCGTTTGATGTAGAACCTCCACCTTTTTTGTGGGCGAAAAGTTGCAAGTTGTTAAGAGTCATTTTTAACATAATGTTTTCCTCCGTGTTAGTTTTCTGTGATAACTCTGGTTTGGACGAACTCAGAAGAGTTCTCCGATAAGTTTGCCATACCTAAGAAAAATGATTCAAAGAATAACTGGGTCATTTCTCTCTGGTGTGAAGGAAGATCCGCTGGTATTTCAACCTTTAGATAGCCACCTTCATCTTCGTTTAATTCTAAGATTGGTTCGTAGCCTGCAAATTTCTCAATGGAATTGATAAAGTTAATGGCAAGCGTAGAAACCGATGCACACACGACATCTAAGCCGTATTCGCCACTTTCGGCGTGTCCAGTAATTTCCGCACTCCTCAGCTCGCCATCTTCGGCTCTCTCAAAGACTGCTTGTATCATGTGTTCTCCTTAAAATTAAGCGTTGATCGCGTTGATGACAACTTTTGTATATGGTTGACGGTGACCTTGTTTACGGTGGCTACCTTTTTTAGGTTTGTACTTGTAAGTAACAACTTTCTTTTGTTTTCCTTGTTTTTCAACAGTTCCAACTACAGTAGCTCCAGCAACAAGTGGAGTTCCGACAACAGTGTTTTCACCACCAACAAGAACAACTTCGTTAAAAGTAACTTCTTGACCAGCTTCAACGTTCAATTTTTCAACGTAAACTGCTTGACCAACTTCAACTTTAACTTGTTTTCCGCCAGTTTTGATAATTGCGTATGTGCTCATTATGCACCTCCTATGATTTTTAGGGTTTCCCCGTATTTTTGTGAAGACTCGCCTAGCATCGTGGGACGAACCACTTAAAAGAAGAGCTCTAAGTATAACAAAGTTTAAATTTTGTATACGACGAGCAAACGATGTTCGTGCGGTTGCACAGGACTGTGCATAGTCAACTCTTCAAGTATAGCATATCTTCTTTTTTCTTACAAGTAAAATCAATTAAAATTAAGCTATTTCTCTCCTTTTTTTCTCCAAGAAGCAAAAAGCATACTGAAATAAAAGATACTCATCATAAGGGGAACACCTAGAATTGTCTTCTCCTGATAATAAATCGTCAAATAAGCTGAAAAAACAACTCCGAAGACAAAACTGCTAAGCAAGCTAACAAAAATCAAGCCCTCTCGTAGGAAAGGCGTATGCTTAGTCCGGAAATAATCTCCAAAAGCCAACATGGTACGTTTAATATTCCCGGTCATAAAAGCATTATTATAGGCAATACCTGACACTTCTCCAAAAGCAGTTGTCACCAGACCCATACAAAAGGCCAAGGGCGGTACGAGATAGATATTATCAACCGATTGCGGCACAAAGCCTATAATTAGGGACAGGACTGCAAGAGGAATCAAGGACAAAATCGGCTTTTTAACAATTCGTAGTTTTTCCTTATACAATGTCAGAAAAAAGACACCCATCATAAAGAAAAGCAAGGTCATTACTTTAGCACTAGCATCCGATACATTTTGTTGAATGAGTCCTACAGAAAGAAAAACCACATTCCCAGTTTGTCCAGCCACAAGGGTATTCCCTCGCACGATAAAGGTATAGGCATCAACATATCCTGCACAAAAAGTCAAAAAAAGCGCTAGTCGCTTAGACTGACGTGATATTTTCCTTATTGGTAATAATCTCATTTTCTCCCCCTTTTCATTTCATCTACCTATCTAAATATTGTACCACTTTCTCTAAGAAATGCGTACTCCATTTGAAAATTTTTACCATCTGTTGGATAGTCCTTCTTTTCTATGTTATAATGAAGGAAGGATTTGAAGTCGGAAAAGGAGTATTTATGCTTAAATTAGGTATCATCGGAACAGGGGCTATCAGCCATCATTTCATAGAAGCAGCCCATGCTAGCGGAGAATACCAGCTGGTTGCAGTCTATTCTAGAAAACGAGAAACTGCCGCAACCTTTGCTTCTCGCTATGAAAATATCCAACTCTTTGATCAATTAGAAGACTTCTTTAAGTCTTCCTTTGATGTAGTCTATATCGCCAGTCCAAACTCCTTGCATTTTGTTCAAGCCAGGGCTGCCTTGTCTGCTGGTAAGCACGTCATTCTTGAAAAGCCAGCTGTCACTCAGCCACAAGAATGGCTGAATTTGAGACAGACAGCTAAGAAAAATCACTGTTTTATCTTTGAGGCAGCTCGTAATTACCACGAGGAAGCCTTTACCACTATCAAGAATTTTTTGGCAGACAAGCAAATTTGGGGAGCAGATTTCAACTATGCCAAGTATTCTTCCAAGATGCCTGACTTATTGGCTGGACAGACGCCAAATGTCTTTTCAGATCGTTTTGCTGGTGGAGCCCTTATGGATTTGGGGATTTATCCTCTCTACGCTGCCGTTCGCCTCTTTGGAAAAGCTCAGGACGCGACCTATCAGGCTCAACAGCTTGACAATAGCATTGACCTAAATGGAGACGGTATCCTCTTCTACCCTGACTTTCAAGTTCATATCAAGGCTGGGAAAAACATCACTTCCAATCTTCCTTGCGAGATTTATACGACAGATGGAACCCTGACGCTCAACACAATTGAGCATGTTCGCTCGACTATTTTTACCGACCACCAAGGAAATCAAGTCCAGCTCCCTATCCAACAAGCTCCTCATACGATGACTGAGGAAGTTGCTGCATTTGCACACATGATCCAGCAACCAGACCAGACGCTTTACCAGAACTGGCTGAATGATGCAGGTTCTGTTCATGACCTATTATATACCATGCGCCAGACTGCTGGCATTAGATTTGAGGCAGAAAAATGAAAACCAAACTCCCTACTGAATGGCAAGAACTAAGCGACCAACTCGGTTTCCAAGAATTTACCCCCATTCAAACTCAACTATTTGAGCCCATTCTTGCAGGAGAAAACCTCCTGGGAGTAAGCCCAACAGGAACTGGTAAGACGCTAGCTTACCTCCTGCCAAGTCTTCTAAGGTTGAAAAAGAAAAAAGCCCAGCAGCTCTTGATTCTAGCACCAAATACTGAACTAGCTGGACAGATTTTTGACGTATGTAAAACGTGGGCTGAAGCTATCGGCTTGACTGCTCAGCTCTTCCTATCAGGTTCCAGTCAGAAACGCCAGATTGAACGCCTTAAAAAAGGACCAGAAATTCTCATCGGAACTCCTGGCCGTGTCTTTGAATTAATTAAATTGAAGAAAATCAAGATGATGAATGTGGAAACCATCATCCTGGATGAATTTGACCAATTGCTCGATGATTCTCAGATTCACTTTGTCGAGAAAATTACCCACTACGCACCTCGTGACCACCAACTCATCTACATGAGTGCGACGACCAAGTTTGACCAAGAAAAGATTGCACCAAACACGCGCACCATCGACCTTTCTGACCAAAAGTTGGACAACATTCAACACTTCTACATGCAGGTAGACCAACGCCATCGTGTGGATATGCTACGAAAACTGGCTCATGTAGAGGATTTCCGCGGACTAGTTTTCTTTAATAGCCTATCAGATCTTGGAAGTGCGGAGGAAAAACTACAGTATCGCGATGTCTTGGCCGTTTCCCTCGCTAGCGATGTTAATGTTAAGTTTCGAAAAGTCATCTTAGAAAAGTTCAAAGACAAGCAGCTAACCCTGCTCCTTGCAACTGACCTTCTGGCACGTGGGATTGATATTGATAGCCTAGAATGTGTCGTAAACTTTGATGTTCCTAGAGACATGGAAACTTACACTCACCGCGCTGGCCGTACAGGTCGCATGGGTAAAGAGGGCTATGTTATCACTCTCGTAACCCATCCTGAAGAACTTAAAAAACTCAGGAAATTCGCAAGTGTAGGTGAAATTGTTCTAAAAAATCAAGAACTCTATATCAAATAAGGTTGGCATTTGCCAACCTTTTTCTTATCCCCAAGTAATTTCTAATTGATAGCTGGCAAAAAGATGTCCCTCTTGGTTTTGCAGTTGATAGGCGAGCTCAATCTTTTGTCCATCCACTTGATAACGATTCGTTTGAATGATAAACTCCTGCATCCCCATTGGAGTAGGAATATAGGCCAAACTATCACTATCCCTTAAAAAACGCATGATAGTTTTGGGACTCGAGAAACGGGTCATCACCAGTTCTTCTTCATGAAACTTGAGAACCACTTTTTCTTTTTCCTCATTGTAGAAAAGCAGATAGCGATAATCTCCCTTTTCACGCACTTCCACGTTATAGAGCTGGTCTATGACTTCCAACTGTTCATCAAACTGAATCGTATTGCGCATCCGAATCTTCACATCAGGTCCTCTTTCTTGTCTCTTGTCCTACTATTTTACCAAAAACTCTAGCTTTTTGCTATAATGGTCATATGAACGAAAAAGTATTCCGTGACCCAGTTCACAACTACATCCATGTAAACAACCAGGTCATCTATGACTTGATCAATACAAAGGAATTTCAACGTCTACGCCGTATTAAACAATTAGGGACTTCCAGCTATACCTTCCATGGTGGAGAACACAGTCGCTTTTCCCACTGTTTGGGGGTCTATGAGATTGCTCGTCGTATCACAGAGATTTTTGAAGAAAAATATCCTAAAGAATGGGATCCTGCTGAGTCTCTCTTGACCATGACCGCTGCGCTCCTTCATGACCTTGGGCATGGTGCCTACTCCCATACTTTTGAACATCTCTTTGATACAGATCATGAGGCCATTACCCAGGAAATCATCCAAAGTCCTGAGACAGAGATTCACCAAGTCCTACTACAAGTGGCGCCCGATTTTCCTGAAAAGGTGGCTAGTGTCATCGACCATACCTACCCTAACAAGCAGGTCGTACAGCTCATTTCTAGTCAGATCGATGCAGACCGCATGGACTATCTCTTGCGCGACTCCTATTTTACAGGAGCATCTTATGGGGAATTTGACCTGACTCGCATCCTTCGAGTCATTCGTCCAGTCGAAAATGGGATCGCCTTTCAGCGCAATGGCATGCACGCCATCGAAGACTATGTTCTCAGTCGCTACCAGATGTATATGCAGGTTTATTTCCACCCAGCAACACGCGCCATGGAGGTTCTCCTACAAAATCTCCTCAAACGCGCTAAGGAACTCTATCCTGAAGACAAAGATTTCTTTGCACGCACTTCTCCACATTTGCTACCTTTTTTTGAAAAGAAAGTTACTCTATCTGACTATCTGGCACTTGATGACGGCGTGATGAATACCTACTTCCAACTCTGGATGACCAGTCCTGACAAAATACTAGCCGACTTGTCGCAACGTTTTGTCAACCGCAAGGTCTTTAAATCCATTACTTTTTCAGAAAAAGACCAAGACCAACTCGCAACCATGAGACAACTGGTTGAAGAAATCGGTTTTGATCCAGACTACTATACTGCTATTCATAAGAACTTTGACCTCCCTTATGATATCTATCGTCCCGAATCTGAAAATCCACGGACACAGATTGAGATTCTACAAAAAAATGGTGAACTGGCAGAACTCTCTAGCCTGTCTCCTATCGTTCAATCCCTTGCTGGCAGCCGCCACGGAGACAATCGTTTCTATTTTCCAAAAGAAATGTTGGACCAAAACAGCATCTTCGCAAGCATTACCCAGCAATTTTTACACTTGATTGAGAACGATCATTTTACCCCAACTAAGAACAAATAGAGGAAATTTATGAGTATTAAACTAATCGCCGTCGATATTGATGGTACCCTAGTCAACAATAAGAAGGAAATCACTCCTGAAGTCTTTTCTGCCATCCAAGACGCCAAACAAGCCGGTGTCAAAGTCGTGATTGCAACTGGCCGTCCTATCGCAGGTGTTGCCAAACTTCTGGACGACTTGCAGTTGAGAGACGAGGGTGACTATGTGGTAACCTTCAACGGCGCCCTTGTCCAAGAAACTGCTACTGGCCATGAGATTATCAGCGAATCCTTAACCTACGAGGATTATCTCGATATGGAATTTCTCAGTCGCAAGCTTAGTGTCCACATGCACGCTATTACCAAGGACGGTATCTATACTGCCAATCGCAATATCGGAAAATACACGGTGCACGAATCAACCATCGTCAGCATGCCCATCTTTTACCGCACACCTGAAGAAATGGCTGGCAAGGAAATCGTCAAGTGTATGTTTATCGATGAACCTGAAATCCTCAATGCGGCTATTGAAAAAATCCCAGCAGAATTTTACGAACGTTACTCCATCAACAAATCTGCTCCCTTCTACCTCGAACTCCTTAAAAAGAATGTGGACAAGGGTTCAGCTATTACCCACTTAGCTGAAAAACTCGGATTGACCAAAGATGAAACCATGGCGATCGGAGACGAAGAAAATGACCGTGCCATGCTCGAAGTCGTTGGAAATCCCGTTGTTATGGAAAATGGAAATCCTGAACTCAAAAAAATCGCCAAATACATCACCAAAACAAATGATGAATCAGGCGTAGCCCATGCCATCCGTACGTGGGTGCTGTAAAGTATGATAAAATACGAAAACCGCTTAGCAGAGCGGTTTTTTTATGAATATATCACAATGAGAGTAAATCAATAAATTGAATTGCTGTTGTACAGTTACTTAAATCTTGAGAATACAAAAAATAGGCATTGCCTCCTTAATAGATCATTCACCCTCTCCACAAAAATTAAATTCAACAAAATAAACTTCTAAACCACTATTCGCACTCCACTTAAATATAAAACTCTCACCAGCTTACAGTGCATCTAATTGAACATAATAATCATTTAGAAAATCTCTTGCAAAATAATTTAATTTTGGTCTTATAAACTGTGGTACATTGTTAAAATTAATTACTTTTTTACTCTGTTGAACACTTAAATTAGTTGAATAATTTTCTTACTATATAATTAGCTAGTAACATAATAGAATATATAAAAATAACAAAATAGAATAACAAACCTCTGATAATAAATATCACTGCAAGACTTATCAAAACTAAAAAAATTAAAAATACTAACATGATAAAAATTATTTTTCCTATTTTTATTATTGTACTCCATTTGTTGTAATGCTCTTTATCTATCATTATTTCCTGAAGTTTTTTGTCTATATAAGTTTGTTTACTATATTCTATATCAGCAGCTAAAAATAGGATTTCAAAAATTTTACTTAACTTTTGAATATCACTGTCTGATACTGCAGTGTTATCAATAGATTCAATATCATTTAAACGCGCTATAGAACTTTCCGAGATTTTATTAAAAATAAAAGTAAACTTCTTACCACGAAAAATTATATTAGGAATCTCAAATCTATTAGTTACATTTGGAATATTCCATTCAAGTTTACTCCGTTTTTCCATAAGATTTTTCGGAAAAAGGATTATATATAAATTTTTTGTTTTTATGATTCTTATATCTAAAAAACAGATATTTTCATCTTCAAATACTAAATTGTCAACGTTCAAATTTTCTAATGTAGATTCGTTGTTTCTATAATAAGTTATAACATCTTCTATTATAAGTTTACCTTGATTGTTTAAAATGTGTTTTTTAATAAAATAGGGATTATCAAGAAATATAACAACAAAAAGAAATAAAAAAGAAATAATAACAACAACAACTGATGCTAAAATCGTTAATAGTTGATTTCGTTCTGCAGAATTACTTAAAAGTTGACCGATTTCTTTAAAATTTTCGAAATTAAAATAAACTCTAATACTATTAAAATTGGCAATCAGACTTTTTAATTCTTGACCTCCAAAGAAACCTATTATTAAAGCTATAAAGCTCTTTAAATAAGACGATTTTTTATCTTCAGTTTTAATATATGCTTCTAAAGTTTCCGCATATATTCCTTCACTGTGTAATTCATATAGTAAATTTTTATAAATTAATTTTAACTCTGGGTAGTATTCTAAGTCATAAAACTTGAAAAAATATCTAGAATAATACTTACTTAAAATTTTATCAATACTTCTAAAATAAGGATTTTTCAGCTTATTCCTATTTCTATTTTTAATGTAGAAATAGAAAATAGATAAAAATATTATAAGCTTTATTAGCAAAATGACTGAATCTAAAACATCTTCATAGTTGTTCATATTTATCGTTCCTCTACTTCAAACTTAAATGAACTATTGATTAAAACAATCGTTTAGATATTATGCATTAATGATTTTTAATAACAAATTAAAAATAAATTTCTCATCCTCACTATAGTCATTTGAATCATCAGTAATGCCTGATTTTTATCTGTTTTAACTTGATATTGATTTATTATCAATTCAATAGCTAGTCCTCCTTTTACAACTTATTTTTACTGCCCCCTGCAGGGATCGAACCTGCAACTACTCCTTAGGAGGGAGTTGTTATATCCATTGAACTAAGGGAGCTAGAGAAAAACCCTGCTGGGTAAGCAGAGTTTTTTAGTCGAATTAACGACGGATTTCTTTGATACGAGCTGCTTTACCTTGAAGAGCACGCAAGTAGTACAATTTCGCACGACGTACTTTACCGTAACGAACAACTTCGATCTTTTCAACACGTGGAGTGTGGATTGGGAAGATACGCTCAACACCTACACCGTTAGAGATTTTACGAACTGTGTAGTTTTCTGAGATGCCAGCACCTTTACGTGCGATAACAACACCTTCAAAAATCTGGATACGTTCACGGTTACCTTCGACAACTTTCGCGTGTACACGAACAGTGTCACCAGGACGGAATGATGGGATATCTGTACGAAGTTGACCTTCAGTCAAGCTTTGGATTAATGGATTCATTTTATTCTCCTATCTTTGTCAATCTTGAGGAACCTTCCTCAGCGGATAAACTGTATTTTTGTGCGTCCATTACACACAAGATACAGTTTACCAAATTTCCACCTAAAAGTAAAGAAATTTATAGCAGAATTCCTAAAAAAATCGCTAGAAAACCGCCTATGTAAGTTAAGAGAAAATAGCTATAAAATATCTTCTTGTCACTTAATAGTCTTTGCAGCTCGTCATTCAAGGTAGAAAAGGTCGTTAACCCTCCACAAAAACCTGTCGCAAGGATGGCATAGATTTCCTTGGACTCCACATGATTGTAGAGTAGGCCAATTAAAAAACATCCTAGAAGATTGACAATGAGAGTTCCCAATGGCAATTTTGAAGCTTGATTATAGCAGGAAAAGAAATAACGAACCAGGGCTCCGAACCCGCAGGCGATTGCAAGATAAACGATTACCATTTCTTCCTCCCTAGAACATAAGCCAAAAGTAGACCTCCACTAATGCTCAAAAATAAGTAGATGCCTAAGCTAAGATAACGCCCAGTATCGAGCAATTTCACAGCATCCAAGAGTAGACTAGAAAAGGTTGTTAAACCTCCGCAAAAACCCGTCCCCAGCGCTAAAACCAAGCCTTTACTAGTTCCCTTATAGACTAGATAGCCTTTCACCAGATAGACCAAGCAGAAAATGCCTAGATAGTTGACAAGGAGGGTACCCCAGGGAAAGTCGGGACTAGCTGGTAACCAAGTGGAAATGAGATAGCGGACAAGGCCTCCCAACATGGCAGCCAGAAAAATTCCGAGCGGATAAAATTGTTCTTTTTTCATTTGATATTTTGATCCTGATAATCACGCGAACGTTTGAGAATGTCTGAAAAAGTCGCAACAATGGTCTCCTGATAGCGCTTGTCCTCTACACGACTTCTAACCTTTTCAAAAATAACCGCTTCTCTCTTAGAATCTAAGATTGGCTTACCAGATGATTTTTTATAATCGACAACCCCTTCAACTAAATGCATCCGTTCTTCTAGGAGCTTGACGATTTGGTCGTCGATTTGATCAATTT
>CAUVRF010000021.1:0-21583 GCA_963554245.1 uncultured Streptococcus sp. | reverse complement strand
GATTGATTTTTATCGTATGAAGTAGGTAATTCTATTATCAAATTTTTTATCTAAAAATTTAAACATTCTTAGAGTGGAACTTGAAAAGATCGGAGCAATCCGGTCTTTTTCTGTTTCCTCTTTCTTATCACCAGACTGCGATAGTTTACATTATTCTAATAAAAGGTTAAAAAACTTGATAGTTTTGTGATAAGATTATAAAATAAGATTCAGTAAAGATAAAAGAGGTTTTGAAAATGTCTGAAAAACAAATGAAAATTTTGGGTTGGGTAGCGACCTTTATGTCCGTTATGATGTATGTGTCTTACTTCCCACAAATCATGAACAACTTGGCTGGTCAAAAAGGAAATTTCATCCAACCCTTGGTCGCAGCCATCAACTGTAGTCTATGGGTTTATTACGGTCTTTTCAAGAAAGAAAGAGATACTCCCCTCGCGGCTGCTAATGCGCCAGGTATCGTTTTTGGTCTAGTGACGGCTATCACGGCATTGATTTAACATAGATTAAAGAGGAAGGGAATGAGTTATTCCTATTAATACTAGACCCAACTGTATTTCGTATGATGTACCAGAAATAAAGTGTGGTAAGATATTCGTAAACGTCGTTTCAATAAGAGGTATTTCAAAATTTGGAAGCAGTCATTGAGAAATTTTAATATATAAGGATGAGAATCGAAAGTTACATGATCCATCATTAATCGTTTAGTAGACTAGAATGCTTTTTGAAAGAAGATGAGACAAGTAATGCTAACTCAAGTTTGTCCTGCTGTGTCAATCTTTGAAACCAGTTATATTGGTGCTTCTCTTACTGCTTATTTATTGTTGGTTGTTGTAGTTTAAAATGATGTATATGAAGAAAGCTGAAAGGCCAGATATTCTGGTCTTTTTTGTTATTCAGCTCGTTCTATTTATTTCTCTGCTATAAAAAGAAAACAAGCGCCTATCTAGTTTCTCAAAAAAGTATATACTTTTTTGAGAAAAGTATATACTTTTAAAAAATATTGTGCTATAATCTTATTAAAAGATATCTTTAAAACAAAAACACACAACAACGGAGGAAAATCTGATGAAAAAAAGTTTGATAGGTATTGGCGTGGTGACTCTGGCTTCAATGGTCTTGGTAGGATGCTCAAACGGAGGATCTCAAGAAGCGAAAGATGGAAAGGAAACCATTACCTTTATCAACCATCGAACAGACTGGGAAGCAAACGGTAAATGGGATGAATACATCAAAAAATTCAATGAAAAGAATCCAGATATTAAAGTGGAAATTCAAACTATTACTGATTACGCTGGACAAGTTAAAACTCGTATGAACAGTGATGATTACGGTGACTTGTTAATGATTCCTGGTGATATTAAGGCTCAAGATTATGCGAATTTCTTTGAGCCTTTAGGACAAAAATCGGAACTATCAGAAAAATACCTTTCATTGAACGATCGTTCTTACGAAGGTGTCAGCTATGGTATTCCAAGCCAGTTGAATGCGACAGGTATGGTTGCCAATATGAAAGTTTTTGAAGATGCAGGTATTAAAGAGTTTCCTAAAACTCCAGAAGACTTCGTAAAAGCTTTAAAAACAATTAAAGAAAAGAATCCTGAAGTGACACCTCTTTATACAAACTATGCGGCAGGTTGGACCTTGTCAAACTGGGATTTTGTAAAAGCAGGTGTTGCAGGTGATATGGACTACAGTTTCAAAATGACATCAGACAAATCTCCATTTGACTCTGGCAAACCATTAAATACAATCTACAATCTGCTCTATACAGTAACCAAAGATAAATTGGTTGAAGCAGATCCAACCACATCAGATTGGGAACAATCAAAAGTGGATCTTGCAAATGGAAAAATCGCGGTTATGGTTTTGGGAAGTTGGGCTGTTCCACAAGTTCAACAAGCAAACCCTGATAATGCTAAAAATATTCAATTTCAAGCATTTCCAACAACAGCAGCTGATGGGAAACAATACATGACTTCGGCTGGTGACTATAACTATGGTATTAATGTTCACAGCAAACACAAAGAAGCTGCTCGCAAGTTGCTTGATTGGTTGGTCAATGAATCAGACTACGCAAAAGATAATGGTGGAATTCCGACACTTAAAGGTGCAGAATACCCAGACTCACTTAAATCTAGTCAAAAGGCAGGCGTCCAAATTGTAGAAGAAAATCAAGCACCAAAAGGAAAAGAATCACTCTTTAGTGACTTGAATAACGAATCTCAACTTGGTATCGGTACAACTGATAAAGAGAAGCAACGCATTATTGATGCAGCGCTTGGTAATTCAAAAGAAAGCTTTGAAGATATCATGAAAGATTTCAACCAACGTTGGTCTGATGCAATTTCAAAAATAGCAACAAACTAATCAAATACGGGAGTGGAAACTAAAGGATGATACTAGGCATTCCGCTCCCTTATCTATTGAAGGAGGATCCGTATGGTGAGAAAATCATTTGGGAAGAATTTCGAAAAGAATCTTGTGATTTTTTGCTTCACTATTATTCCAGTTTTACTAATTTTAACTTTTTCTTACTACCCTTTATTAAAAATGTTTCAGTATAGTTTACAAGACTGGAATGGCTATAGTACAAATCCCAAATTTGTAGGTCTTGAAAACTACAAAACTGTATTGACAAATCCGAACTACTTTACAGTTTTTAAAACAAGTCTCTATTATTTCCTAGCGACCTTCTTACAGTTGGCTCTAGCATTGCTATTTGCAACCATCCTTTCATTCAAGGTGAAATTTGCCAATCTATGGAAAGGGATCTTATTCTTCCCTTATTTGCTGAATGGGGTTGCTATTGGTTTTATTTTTCTATACTTCTTTAAGGGGGATGGAACACTTGATACAGTCTTGAAAGCAATCGGTCTTGGAGACCAAATTCATTTATGGCTAGGGGACCGCTCGATTAATAATATTTCCCTTGCCTTCACATCAGTTTGGCGCTATACTGGATTTAACTTTCTTGTCTTTTTAGGGGCAATCCAGTCTATCAACCCTGAAGTATATGAGGCAGCTGAGATTGACGGTGCTAATAGATGGAATCAGTTTCGATACATCATTATGCCAAGTATCCGAAACATTATCTTCTTAAATATTATTTTGGGAGTTAGTGGTTCCCTTAGCGTCTTTGATATTCCTTATATCATGACGGGTGGTTCAAATGGTACAACCACATTTGTTATCCAAACAATTGATACAGCCTTTAAATATAATAAAGTTGGTTTAGCCTCTGCAATGGCGATCATCTTACTTGTGATTGTAATCGTTGTTTCATTGGTTCAAAAATACGCTACACAAGAAAGGAAACGGAAAGTATGAAAAGCAAAAGAATTACGGTAGGGAAATGTTTTCAATACCTTGTCTTAATAGCTGGGGCAATCGTTGCTTTATTACCTATCTTGGTGGTATTCATTGGTTCTTTCAAATCAAATCAAGAATTTTTAACTAGTGGCGTTTTAGAATTGCCCAAGTCACTTGATTTTTCAAATTACAAAACAGCCTTTGTCAATGGTCAAATGTTGTTGGGCTTTAAAAATACTTTGATTATATTTGTAGTAAGTATGTTAGGAAAGCTGACCTTGGCTTCTATGTTTGCTTATGCTATGAGTCGATTTGATTTTAAATTGAAGAAACCGATTTTAACATTATTCGTACTGGCAATGCTGATTCCTGGGATTACTAGTCAGGTGGCTACTTTCCAAATCATTAATTCCCTTGGATTGTTCAATAAGATTTGGTCAGTTATTTTGCTGAATCTAGGTACAGATGTTATCTCAGTATATGTATTTCTTCAATATTTAGATGAAATCCCAATTTCTTTGGATGAGTCAGCTTTTCTGGATGGTGCAGGGTACTTTGGAATCTTCTGGCGCATCATTTTGCCAAATTTGAAGGCTCCTATCGTTACTATGCTTATCATTTCAGGGGTTGGTGTCTATAATGATTTTTATAGTCCCTTCCTTTATATGCCAGATCGGAATTTGAAAGTTATTTCAACTGCACTCTTTGCTTTTAAGGGACCATATGGAACGAACTGGCCGGTTATTTTGGCAGGCGTTGTGATTGTAATTTTACCTATTTTGATTGTCTTCCTGACACTACAAAAATACATCTACAACGGAGTGTCTGGTGCAGTCAAATAATTAGGAGGAGTGAATTAGATGACAGAGAAAAAATCGAAGCTCAAGCTGTTTGCGGATACTTGTTTGTTGGTTGTCCAAGCATCGTTAGTATTTTGGACGACACTCTTTAAAAGGGGATTTGTCTATGCTTGGATCCCTGCAATGAAATTAACATTTTCGTATGTAGAGTCTACTTCATCGACAGAACATTCCTTGCTAAGGTTTCTCAAACAAAAAGTACCAGCTTCAGGTTCAGATCGATTTTTCTCTTTCCTCCTATCAACCAGTTTGACTCTTAGTCTAGCTTCTTGGTTATTGTTTATCCAGAGGATGGGAGATGTGTCCCGAATTCTTTTTCTTGGATCAACAATCTTCTGGGCTATCTGCTTTATCATAGGAAGCATTTTTAGCCAATTTAAAGAGAATAGTGGAGAACAAACCCTAACTTGGTTTCGTCGTAGTTGGATCTTTGCTCTAGGTCTTCTTCTCTGTTTGCTACTTTTATTTTGGTACTCTTTAACTCAAAATATTATTGGTTGGATGATACTTCCGGGATTGTATTTCAAGACAATCCAATTTTATCAAAAATTCGAAAAGAGGAGTGCGACATGATTTTTGTCGATGACAATCAAAAACTATTTCACTTACAAAATGAACAAGTAAGCTATATCTTCCGTGTAATGGAAGATACGGGAGTGCTCGAACAATTGTACTTTGGAGAGAGGATTCCCCAACAGGAGGATTTTGGTTTTCTTATTGAACGTGAGATTCGCCCATCCAACAACTTGGTTGAAGGGAGTCAATTGACTTCCTTGGAGCATATTAAACAAGAAGTTCCGAGCTTCGGAACGACAGATTTTCGTTATCCTGCGATTGAAATTGAATATGAATCTGGTGATCGAATCAGTCAATTTCAATATCATTCCTATCGGATAGTAAATGGAAAATCAGTAGAAGGACCTTTGCCAGGAACTTTTGGTGATAAGAATCAAGTAGAGCAATTAGAGGTTAAGTTGAAAGACCGCTATTCGGAGGTTTACTTATACCTAACCTATTCACTCTATCTTGATGAATCTGTTTTGACGAGGCAGGCAAGGATAGAAAATGCTGGAGTAGAACCAATTTCCATTCATCGTTTGATGAGTTTAAATCTAGATTTACCAAACGAAAATTATGACTGGCTTCACCTAAATGGTGCTTGGGCTCGAGAAGCTCATATCAGTAGAGAAGGTATTCATATAGGTGTTCAACAAGTATCAAGTACACGGGGTGCAAGCAGCCATATGCACAATCCTTTCGTGGCTTTGTGTCAAAAGACTACGACAGAGTATCAGGGAAATGTCTATGGTTTTAACTTGATTTACAGTGGCAACTTTCTAGCTCAAATTGAACGAGATAACTATGATATTTTGCGTATTCAGCTGGGAATCAATCCATTTCAATTTAGATGGACTTTGAGAGCAGGTGAAGAGTTTGTTGCTCCAGAGGCAGTGATGGTCTTTAGCAACCAAGGTTTTAATCAAATGAGTCAAACCTTTCATCGTTTCTATAGAAAGCATTTGATTCGCAGTTCTTGGAAAAATCGTAAACGACCTGTTTTGATTAATAACTGGGAAGCAACCTATTTTGATTTTACAGAAGATAAGTTGTTAGAGATTGTCAAAGAAGCTAAGGATCTAGGCATCGATTTATTTGTCCTAGACGATGGATGGTTTGGAAACCGAAATAGTGATTCAGGCTCATTAGGAAATTGGAAAGAAAACTTAGAAAAATTCCCGTCAGGGCTAAAAGCTTTTTCGGAAAAAGTTCATCAAGAGGGCCTCTTGTTTGGTTTATGGTTTGAACCAGAAATGGTTTCGAAGGATACTTCCATTTATAAAGAACATCCTGAATGGGTGATTGGAAATCCTGCAAAAAATATTTCTCATGGTCGAAACCAGTATGTTTTGGATTTTGGCAATCCAAAAGTTGTAGAAGATATTTTTCAACAGATGAAAGAAATTTTATCCAATGTTCAGATAGATTATTTGAAATTAGACATGAATCGCTACATTTCAGAAGCTTTTTCTCAAGTTTTATCTAGCAACCAACAAGGAGAAGTTCTTCATCGCTATATTCTCGGGGTTTACTCTCTTTATGAACGCCTAGTGAAGGAGTATCCAGAAATTCTGATCGAATCCTGTGCTGGTGGAGGCGCTCGTTTTGATGCAGGAATGCTTTACTATAGTCCTCAAATTTGGGCCAGTGATGATACGGATGCGGTCGAGCGTTTATCCATTCAAAGTGGGCTATCGATGGTCTATCCAATTTCTAGCATGGGAAGCCATGTTTCTGCAGTTCCAAATCATCAGGTAGCAAGAATAACTTCTCTTGAAATGAGAAAAGCAGTTGCGTTCTTTGGAACTTTTGGATATGAGTTGGATCCTACTCGATTGACTCAATCTGAGAAGGATGAAATCAAGACACAAATCAGGGATTATAAGAAATATCAAGAACTCATTCATCAAGGAGATTTCTATCGCTTGGAGACATATGATAAGAATCGAGTTGCTTGGATGGTTGTTAGCAAAGATAAAAGGGAAGCTTTGGTAGCACATTATCAGATTTTGGCGGAGCCTAATCCAAACTATAAGCGTTTAAAACTATCCGGACTAGATAGTCATACTCGCTACCATATTAAAGAAAAATACATTGACCAAGTGAGATCTGGTGTAGATTTGGAGAATATCGGATTGATACTCAATCAAAATTACATCGGACGTGAACAAGAATATTGGTCTCGCGAAATGCCAGGAGATTTCCATTCAAGGATTTTCTATCTCAAGGCTCAAGATTAATACATCTCTTCTCGGAGAGTTAGAATGGATATAAAATGGAAAAATATAAAATCATAGCAAATAGTATTCGCAAGCGAATCATCGAAGGTGATTATGTATCAGACCAAAAGCTTCCCTCCGAGAAGGAAATGGGAGACGAATTTGCAGCAAGTAAATTAACTGTAAAGAAAGCCTTGGATATCTTGGTTGGAGAAGGGCTGATTATCAAACGTCGTGGAGCAGGAACTTTTGTAAAATCGTTGTCGGTTGAGGATAGGGAGCGCTTGATTGTTGATAACCAGATGCGTGGAACAACAGCCTTTAACCCTGATAAGAAGGTTACTAGTAAGGTTTTGTCCTTCTCAGTTGTACAGGCTTCTCAATTGGTCAGCCGTAAGCTCAATCTGACTGAAGGAAGTCCAGTCTATGAGATTTACAGGGTTCGTTTAGTTGATGGCAATCCAACAGTCATTGAAAAAACTTATATGCCTATAGATGTTATTTTAGGGCTGACGAAAACCGATGTTGAAGGTTCTATCTATGAATATATCGAAGAAAAATTGGGATTGAGAATTCAGAGTGGGCATCGAACGATTTCTGTACGAAAAGCAACAGACTTTGAAGCAGATGAATTGGCTTTGGAGTACGGAGACCCAGTTGGGATTGCTGAACAGATCGGGTATTTAAACACGGGTGTTCAATTTGAGTACTCCATCAGTGTCCATCGATATGATCAGTTCTCGGTTGAGATGATGGTCACACACTACTAAAGGAGAAATTATGGCCTTACTAGCATTTGATATGGGAGGAACAGCTGTTAAATACGGACTGTTCCGGGACGGAGTATTAGAGCAAACAAATTCTTTTCCAACTCCTGCAACTTGGGAAGAAATGAAAAAAGCCCTGCTCACGGTTCGCAATCAATTCTCAGATGAATCATTAGAGGGAGTTGCATTTAGTTCACCGGGGTCAGTGGACTCAGAAGCCGGCATTATTTATGGTAGCAGTGCCATTCCTTATATTCATCGTTTTGAAATTGTGAAAGAACTAGAAGAAACATTAGGTTTACCTGTATCAATCGAGAACGATGCGAATTGTGCTGCTCTTGCAGAAGTTGAATTTGGTGTCGCAAAATCTGTGAGGGACGTTGTTTTCTTCATCATAGGTTCAGGAATAGGTGGAGCGCTTGTTTTAAACCGTAAATTGCATAAGGGTAATAGTCTTTTCGGTGGTGAATTTGGTCGCATGCAACTGAGAGGTAACGAGACCTTGAGCGTGTTGGCTAGTCCAGTTCAGAGTGCGAAACGGTATGCAGAATCTCAGTCTATTTCTACATCTTTCTCAGGTAAGGATTTATTTTCATTGGCGGACCAAGGGGTCATCGCTGCTCAAAATGCAGTTTCGGATTTATATGATAGTCTAGCTCTTGGAATCTACAATGTTTTAGTAGTTCTAGATCCAGAACTCGTTGTGCTTGGTGGTGGTTTATCCAAACAAGAGGAATTATTAGGAGAAATTGACAGACGTGTCCGTAAATTGTTGAAAAATAATAATGCGACAGAACTGGAATTTCAATTAGAAAGATGTCAATATTTCAATGATGCCAATCTTTTAGGCGCTGTAGCTCATTTTCAATCACAGGGGGCGAGTAATGAAGCTAAAAAAGAATGATCGACTTGTCTTCTTTGGGGATAGTATCACTGAATGGGGTCGAAATAGAGAAGATGAAACAAGCCTAGGTAATGGTTATGTTGCAGCTCTTAGTCAGATGTTGACTGAGAGATTCCCTGAATCAGATTTTTATTACTTTAATCGTGGAATTGGAGGCAATCATATTCATGACCTAAATAATCGCATTCGTGATTGTTTGGAGTTGAGACCCGATGTTGTTTTTCTACTTATCGGGATTAATGATGTTTGGCATCAAGTAGGACAACAATCTTTCGGAAGTGAAAAAGAAGAAAAACGATTTACAGCGGAGTATAGAAAATTACTAACACAGTTACAGAAAGCGGGAATTCATCGTATCCTATTAATGGAGCCTTTTGTTCTGCCTGAGCCAAGTGATCGAGAAACCTGGAGAGTGGATTTAGATAAAAAAATTCAGGCGGTTCGAAAACTTGCTCAGGAGTTCCATTTAGAATTTGTTCCTTTAGATGGGTTGATCAATGAAGAAGCTATCAAAGTTGGAGCCAAATCACTGACTGGTGAGGATGGGGTGCATCCTACCCCTCAAGGAGCTCAGTTTATTGCTAGTGAAATTTTTAAGAGAGTAGAAGTAGGCAAGTGATATGTTGAAAGAAGAAGCAATTTCAAAGTGGGGGAATTATAAGGGAAGCCAGAGGAAACCAGTTGATTTTGATAAATTTTGGGATAAAGCGAAGTTAGAAGTTGACACCCTGGGAACAGAATATCAACTGGAGAAAATCTTTCTCCCTTCCAAACAAGTTGATTGTTTTCTTCTTACCTTTACAGGAATTGGAGGCTCTAAAGTCTCCTGCCAGATGATCTGTCCCAAGAAATGTATGAAACCTCTCCCAGCTCTTCTCCAGTTTCATGGTTACCATTCGAGCTCAGGTGACTGGAGTGATAAAATAGGGTTAGCCTCAGAAGGGATGATAGTCTTTGCCATGGATGTTCGTGGTCAAGGAGGGATATCAGAAGATGGTTCATCCACCAAATATGCTACTTTGAGAGGGCATTTAATCCGAGGAATAGAAGAAGGTGCAGAGAACCTTTTTTATCGGTCGATCTTTCAGGATGTTTATCAATTGACAAAAATTGTAATGACGATGCCTGAGGTTGATTCCCGTAAAATAGTGTCTTATGGCGTATCTCAAGGTGGAGCTTTGGCTCTCGTTTGTGCAGCTTTAATGCCGTCTGTTTCTAAGGTTTTTGTGCAATATCCTTTTCTCAGTGATTATCGTGAAGCCTATCGTTTAGATGTAAACCAATCCGCTTACGAGGAACTGGCTTATTGGTTTCGACAAAGAGATCCTCGTCATCAGCGAGAAGAAGAGATTTTTTCAACTCTAGATTATATTGACATTCAATACTTAGTACCAAGGATTGAGGGAGAAATCTATTGGGCGATGGCGCTTGATGATTCTATTTGCCATCCTAAAACTCAATTCGCTGTTATTAATCAGGCAAAAACCATCCAGGAGATTCTGTTTTATCCAGAATATGGACATGAGTATTTGCCACAATATCAAGATTTTATAAGAGAAAAATTATTTGAAAGAGAAGTGATTCTATGAGACAATTTCCAGAAAATTTTTGGTGGGGAGCTGCAACGTCAGGTCCTCAAAGTGAAGGGCGTTTTGACAAAAAACATAAAAATATGTTTGACTACTGGTATGATATGGAGCCAGAAGCTTTTTATAACTATGTAGGACCAGATACGGCTTCAAATTTCTATAATAGCTATGCGGATGATATTGCAAAAATGAAAGAGGTTAGCCTAAACAGCTTACGAACATCCATCCAGTGGACACGACTAATCGATGATTTAGAGACGAATACGGTTAATCTTCAGGCAGTCGACTATTACAATCGCGTCATTGATACCTTTTTAGAGAATGGTATCCGTCCTATTTTTAACCTTCATCATTTTGATCTTCCAGTGGAGCTTTACCACAAATATGGAGGATGGGAATCTCGTCATGTAGTTGAGCTTTTTGTCGGATTTGCAGAAAAGTGTTTCCAATACTTTGGTGACAGAGTCAAGGAATGGGTGGTTCATAACGAACCAATGGTAGTCGTTGATGGTGAGTACCTCTACCAATTCCACTATCCAAAGCTAGTAGATGGTAAAAAAGCGGTGCAGGTAGCCTATCATTTGAACTTAGCAACAGCTAAAACAATCCAGCTCTACCGTGAAAAGGGATTTGATAAAGAAGGTGGACGTATCGGTACTGTTTTAAATCTAACTCCTACCTATGCGGCTTCCGAAGAACCAGAAGATCAAGCTGCAGCTCATTTTGCAGAACTTTGGAATAATAAGATGTTCTTGGAGCCTGCTGTACATGGACATTTTCCAGAGGAGCTTGTTTCAGTCCTTGAAAAAGATGGAGTCCTTTGGAAAACAGAAGCGGGAGATGAGGAGCTCTTTGCTGAGAATACAGTTGATTTCTTAGGGGTGAATTTCTATCATCCAAATCGTGTAAAGAGACCAGATATCTCTCCAGACTCAGTTGGAGACTGGCTTCCAAGTCGTTACTATGACAATTACGAAATGCCTGGTCGCAGAATGAACATTGATAAGGGCTGGGAAATTTATCCAAAAGCCTTATATGATATCGCTGTAAATGTGAGAGACAATTACAGGAACATACCATGGTTCGTATCAGAAAATGGAATGGGAGTTTCTCGAGAAGAACGTTTCATGGGTGAAAATGGTCAGATCCAAGACGATTATCGTATTAACTTTATCAAGGAACATTTGGAATGGCTTCACAAGGGAATCCAAGAAGGATCAAATTGTTTCGGTTATCACTTGTGGACGCCTATTGACTGTTGGTCTTGGACAAATGCCTATCGCAATCGTTATGGTCTAATTTCAAATGACATTCATACGCAAGTTAAAACCATCAAAAAATCAGGATACTGGCTCAAAGGAGTCATTGAAAAAAATGCGATAGATTAACAATAAGAGAAACGGATTCGTGAGCGGATGCTTGATAGAGCCTGCGAATGGCATCTGTTTCTCTTTTTTTAGAATAAAAAAGGAAGCAATTCATGAAAAAACAATTTATCCTAGGACTTACACTAGGAACAAGTTTACTATTGGCTCCATCTGTGTTAGCCACAGAAAATTCAGTACCAGCACCTTCAGATGAAAATACGGTGACTGTAGAAACACCTCGTGTTGAAAAAGTAGAAGAAAAAGAAGTCACAGGAGAGGTGAACGGAGAAATTACCCCTGTAACTGGTAAAGCATCGGAAACTAATGCCCCCTCTTCTGAAAAGAAGGCTGAGGAGAATAAGGTAGCGATTGTAGACACTCAAGCAACACAAGAAACAAAAGAGTTGTTTAACTACTTAAAAGAGTTGAATGGGAAAAAAGAAGTTTTATTTGGACAACAACATGCGCTAGATGAAGGAGTGACGCTGACAGAAAAAGGTCAAAGGATTGCTTCAGAAGAGTCTGATGTGAAGAATGCAGTTGGAGATTATCCAGCAGTATTTGGCTGGGACACTCTTTCAATTGATGGACACGAGAAACCTGGTGTTGAGGGAGATGTTCAACAAAGCATTCAAAATCTCAGCCAATCCATGAAAAAAGCCCACAATCTCGGAGGAATTTTAACTCTCAGTACCCATCCTTATAATTTTGTGACCGGTGGAGATTTTAAAGATACATCAGGAGATGTAGTGAATGAAATCTTACCTGGAGGGAAGGCAAATGATAAATTCAACGCTTGGTTAGATAATATTGCAACGCTAGCTCATAGCTTGAAAACAACTGACAATAAGTCTATTCCCTTTATTTTTAGACCATTTCATGAACAAACAGGCAGTTGGTTCTGGTGGGGAGAAAGTACGACTAATCCAGAGCAGTATAAGGCTTTGTATCGTTATACTGTAGAGTACTTAAGGGATAAAAAAGGTGTTCATAATATTTTATATGCTTACTCTCCTGGTGTAGGTAATGATCGCTATTTGAAAACCTATCCTGGTGATGCCTATGTTGATATATTTGGCATTGATAGTTATGATAACAAAGAAAATGCTGGATCGGAAGCTTATATGTCATCGCTTCTAAAGGATCTTAATAAAATTGTTTCTCTAGCTGAGTCTAAGGGAAAGATTGCTGCATTAACAGAGTTTGGCTACAGTGCACAAGGACTGAAAGAAAAAGGAAATACGCTGGATTGGTATACTCGGATTTTTAAGGCTATTACTGGAGATTCGGAAGCTTCAAAGATTGCTTATATGATGACTTGGGCTAATTTTGATACAGTTAATAACCTTTATACCCCTTATAAAGACATTAATGGAAACTTAGGTGGAAATCATGAGTTATTGAAGGATTTCCAAGATTTCTATAAAGATAATAATACTCTTTTTCGAAATGAAGTTGGTAAGATTTATGGGACAAATAAAACAATACCTGTAAGTGAAAGAAAGGGCCAGCGTTATTTGATTCGACCGGCAGATCATTCTCTTGTAGGGTCAAGAAAATCAACTATAGTTACCAAGGGTCTTCCTGAAGACAGTCGGGTAACCTATGTATTTGCTGGTGAGGAAAGGGAATTATCAAAAGTAGGTGATTATTTCCAGGGGGAATTGCAGATATCAGATAGTATGGATAATAAAGCTCATACTTTGACTTTAAGATACTATAATGGAAATGATTTAGTGGAAACTCAATCCTATACACTTTTTGTAAATACTAAGAAAGTGCAACCGTCACCCTATTTAGTAGATGATTTTGAAAATTATCTAGGGGAAGATAGTCTGTTAGAAAAAGCTTACTCTTCAAATGGAGATCCCATCTCACTTTCTCTGCAAGCAGCAGCAGAAAAAGGAAAGTATAAGATGCGATATGACTATACGATTGCGAATAATGGTTATGCAGGACGTCAGCTTTCTTTCGATAAGAATTGGGAAGATCGGAATGCTCTTACTTTTGAAATGAAAACAGTGGCCCATCCTAAACAGCATTTGACTGTTCAAGTTCAGATTGGGGGAGTTAGTTTTGAAAAAGATATTGATCTTTCTCAAGCTATAAATGGAAAAGTAACCATTCCATTTTCTGAATTTAAACCAGCAGGCTGGGAAAGTCATCAAGAAGCACGTATTACAAGGGAACGCTTAAAAAAAGTGACACAATTCGCCTTTTATGTGGGAGGAGAAAAAGGAGTAGGTAGTATTGAGTTTGACACTATTCAAGCAATCAAAGATCCCCAGTTACCACCTGTTCCAGATAAGGAAGGTGAGAAAAAATACCAACCTTTGATCTATACATTTGAAGGTGATTTATTAGATTGGCAGGGACCGGATATTCATGTCAAAGAAAAACAACTAGTAGCTCAGGTAAATGCTGAATCAGGTGAAAAGACTGAGGTAAAATTGACAAAAGGTCAGGACTTGAGTAGCTATGATTGGTATGTTGCACGTGTGAAAACAACAGTGCCTGTATCAGCTAAACTATTCTTAAAGGTTGGCGACAGTTGGCAATGGGTGAATTCAGAAGCTCAAAAGGTTTCAGATGAGTTGACAGAATTAAGATTTGATATTAGTGGAATTAAAAATCGTGATAGTGTTAAAGAAATTGGTATTGAATTTACTGGGCAGTCACAACAAAAACAAGCTGGTTTCGTTAGCATAGAGATGGTTAGTTTTGTGAAGAATTTATCCGAATTGACTCAAGAGCAAAAGCCTACGGAAGGCCATGACACCACTCCGCCTACTGAAAACAATCAATCGACTATAGGTGGGGGTAAAGAAAACGAGGGAAATAAAGTAGAGAGTCCTGACGTCTCTACTTCTCCTCTAGATATAGATAAGACACAAATAAAAGAGGAAGGAAATAGTGTTGAAACAAAGGGTTCGAATAAACCAGAACAAAAAAGAAATCTCCCAAATACAGGAGAGAAGAAAAGAAATGGATTATTTGAGTTAAGCTCTATTTTTCTAATAGTTCTCACTTTTTTGGTAGCAAGAATGAAACGACTAACCTCTGGGAAAATGTAGAAAATAACAAGAAGTAGTGATAGGATTGAAATGTACTCTAAAAGTGAGGTTCAGCTAATGGAATAATATAGAACAGTATCAAACTTTCACTACTTTTCATGGTATACTAGAATTAGCAAATCAATCGAGGTAAAGTGATGACAGAAATACTACAATTTCCAGAAGGATTTCTCTGGGGTGGTGCAACGGCGGCTAATCAATGTGAGGGTGCTTATAATCAGGACGGTCGTGGTCTTGCTAATGTGGATGTGGTACCGATTGGTCCAGACCGTGAGGCCATTATTACAGGTCAGAAAAAGATGTTTTCGTTCGAGGAGGGCTATTTTTACCCAGCAAAGGAAGCCATTGATATGTACCATCATTACAAGGAAGATATTGCGCTTTTTGCAGAAATGGGATTTAAAACCTATCGACTTTCCATTGCTTGGACTCGGATTTTTCCTCAAGGTGACGAAGCAGAGCCAAATGAAGTTGGTCTAGCTTTTTATGAGGATTTATTTAAGGAATGCCACAAGTATGGAATTGAACCACTGGTGACCATCACGCATTTCGATTGCCCCATGCACTTAATTAGGGAGTACGGTGGTTGGCGCAATCGTCGTATGTTGGACTTTTACGCAAATCTCTGTCACACCCTCTTTACCCGTTACAAGGGCTTGGTCAAGTACTGGCTCACCTTCAACGAAATCAATATGATTCTGCATGCCCCCTTTTTAGGAGCTGGGATTTGTTTTGAAGAAGGAGAAAATCAAGAACAGATCAAATACCAAGCAGCCCACCATGAGCTGGTAGCCTCGGCTATGGCGACTAAAATTGCTCACGAAATTGATCCAGAAAACAAGGTGGGATGTATGTTGGCAGCAGGGCAATATTATCCTAACACTGCCCATCCGAGAGACTACTGGGCAGCCATGGAAGAAGACCGTAAGAGTTACTTTTTCATTGATGTTCAAGCGCGTGGGGAATACCCAAACTATGCCAAGAAGCAGTGGGAGCGTGAGGGAATTAAGATTGAAATGACAGCAGAGGATTTGGATTTGTTGAAGAATCACACTGTTGACTTTGTTTCCTTCTCTTACTATGCGAGCCGAGTGGCTTCAGGCGATCCAGAAGTAAGGGATCTGACAGCTGGAAATGTCTTTGCCTCTATCAAAAATCCCTATCTGGAATCCTCAGAATGGGGGTGGCAGATTGACCCACTGGGGCTTCGTATCACCCTCAATGCCATCTGGGATCGTTATCAAAAGCCTATGTTCATTGTAGAAAATGGGCTCGGCGCTATGGATACGCCAGATGAAAATGGCTATGTAGCGGATGACTATCGGATTGCTTACTTAGAGGCTCATATCAAAGCTATGCGAGATGCTATTTACCAAGATGGCGTTGAATTGCTTGGTTATACGACTTGGGGTTGTATAGATCTGGTTTCAGCTGGAACAGGCGAAATGAACAAGCGATATGGCTTTATCTATGTGGATCGTGATAATGCAGGTCAAGGAAGTCTCAAACGGAGCAAGAAGAAATCCTTCTACTGGTACAAGGATGTCATTGCCAGCAATGGTGCAAGTATTAAGTAGAGCACATTTGTTCACTATTTTTATAAAATCTTCTCCCTACTTTATAAGATGTGAAAAAGAGTTCAATTAGACCTAGCTTTTTGCTATAATGAAGTGAGAAAAACAGACAGGAGAATAAGATGTCAGAACCATTATTTTTACAATCAGTTATGCAAGAAAAAATCTGGGGTGGAACCAAGCTACGTGATGAGTTTGGCTACGACATTCCAAGTGAAAAAATCGGAGAATACTGGGCTATTTCAGCCCACCCAAATGGTGTTTCTAAGGTAGCTAATGGTCGCTACGAGGGAACAGACTTATCTACCTTGTATGCGGAACACCGTGAATTGTTTGGCAATCGTCCAGAACCTGTATTTCCACTCTTGACCAAGATACTCGATGCCAACGATTGGCTCAGTGTCCAAGTTCACCCAGACGATGCCTATGGACTAGAGCACGAAGGCGAGCTCGGAAAAACAGAGTGCTGGTACATCATCGCAGCAGACGAAGGTTCAGAGATTATCTATGGTCACAATGCTAAATCAAAAGAAGAACTCCGCCAGCAAATCGAAGACAAGAACTGGGATGCCTTACTGACAAAAGTGCCAGTTAAAGCAGGAGATTTCTTCTATGTACCAAGTGGTACCATGCACGCTATCGGGGCGGGTATCTTGATTCTTGAAACCCAGCAGTCTAGTGATACCACCTATCGCGTCTATGACTTTGACCGCAAGGACGACAAGGGCAACTTGCGTGAACTTCACCTTGAAAAATCCATCGATGTTTTAAACATTGGCGAGCCTGCTAATAGCCGTCCAGTAACTGTCAAAGCAGATGATTTGCGTTCAACTCTTCTGGTGTCTAATGATTTCTTCGCCGTTTACAAGTGGGAAATCACTGGAAAAGTTGACTTTGAAAAGACTGCTGACTACAGCTTGTTCAGTGTCTTAGCTGGTCAAGGTCAACTCACTGTTGACGGGGAAAATTATCCAATCCAAAAAGGCAGCCACTTTATCCTACCAAGTGATGTTGAAGCTTGGGTCTTGGAAGGGCAAGGTTTGGAATTGATTGTTAGCCATCCATAAAAAAGAAAGGGCCTGAGTTCACTACTCAAGTCCTTTTTGATTACATAAATTGGGCGATAAAGACCACGATGATGATGATAGGAATGATGAAACGAAGGAGGAAGAGCCAGACTTGGAAAAGTCCTTGTTTCCATGCTCTTTTATCAAGATGGAGTTCCTCCATAGCAAGAGCCTTCTTAAAAATATAGCCTGTAAAGAGAGAAAGGCAAAGAGCTCCAAATGGCATGAGGAGATTGGAAACCAAGAAATCCATGGCATCAAAGAAGGTCTTACCAAAGATGTGAACATCCGACATAACACCGTAAGAAAGGGCTGAAGGAATTCCAAAGACAAAGGTCAAGATTCCTAAAATAGCACTCCATTTAGCACGCTTGCGGTTGTCCTGATTGGTGATATTGCCCACATTGATTTCCAGCATAACGACAGAAGAAGTGACCGTCGCAAAGAGGAAGAGCAAGAGGAAGAGGATGTAGAAAATGGTTCCAAAAGGCATCTTGTCAAAGAGTTGAGGCAAGACGATAAAGAGTAAGCTCGGTCCCCCTTCAGACTGGATATTGAAGGCTGACATGGCTGGGAAAATGGCTAGACCCGCCATGATAGATACTGAGATATTCATGGCTACGATGGAAATCCCTGACTGGACCAGATTGGTTTTCTTGTCCAAGTAGGACGCATAGGTCAGCATGGCTGTAACCCCTAGTGAGAGGGCAAAGAAAGATTGTCCCAGAGCATAGAGGAGACCAGCACTGGTCAGTTTTGAAAAGTCTGGTTTGAGGAAGTAGAGAACGCCTTCCATGGCATTTGGCAAACTGAGAGAGCGTCCGATGATGACAACAAAGATGATAAAGAGTAGAGGCATCATGACCTTAGAAGCTCTTTCAATTCCTTTTTGAACCCCACGTGATACAATAAAGATATTCAATAAGATAAAGGCAGCTTGAGCTCCTAGTGCAATGGCTGGATTTGAAATGATTGAAGTAAATAACTGAGCATAATCACCCGTTCCACCAAGTTGGAACAATTTTCCAAACTCAATACCTAGATAGACTAGAATCCATCCTCCAATGACACTGTAAAAGGAGAGAAGGATAAAGAGGGCAAAGGCACCAATCCAACCGATAAAGTTGTACTTGTTATTGTTGCCCAGTTTTCCAAAGGTTTTGATAGCGGAAACGCCAGCACTACGGCCAAGGGCGAACTCAGCCAGCAGGAGAGGGAAACCGATTAAAATAGTGGAAATGAGAAAGACCAGTAAAAAGCCTCCACCGCCATTAGCAGCAGTCATGTAGGGAAATTTCCAAACGGCTCCAAGTCCGATAGCTGAACCAGCAGATGCTAGAATAAAGCCTAGTTTCGAGCCCCATTGTGATTTTTCTGACATAGTTGAAACTCCAATTTCGTTTTTTAAAATAAGAAAAGGCTACTTGAGTTGTCAAATAGCCTTCCCTCAATGGCTCTTTACGAGCCTTCTGTTTGATTGATAGACTTGACTATCCTATCATGTTTTCTAAGGTCTGTCAAGAAAACCATTTTCATGTTATGATAAAGTAAAAAATTTCGCAAAAACACTTGACTCTGACCTAGGGGGAGGGGTTATACTATCAATGTAATACTCTTCGAAAATCAAATTCAAACCACGTCAGCGTCGCCTTACCGTACTCAAGTACAGCTTGCGGCTAGCTTCCTAGTTTGCTCTTTGATTTTCATTGAGTATAAGGAGGAAATCATGTACCATATAAAAGAAGCTGCGCAGCTTTCAGGTGTCTCTGTCAAGACCCTGCACCACTACGATAAGATAGGACTCTTAGTTCCTTTAAAGTCGGAAAACGGCTATCGAACCTACAGTCAGGAGGATTTGGAACGCCTTCAGGTCATTCTTTACTACAAATATCTAGGCTTTTCTTTAGAAAAAATAGCAGAGCTATTAAAGGAAGATAGGACAGATTTATTACCCCATTTGACCAGGCAGTTGGACTATTTGACTCGAGAAAGGGAACATCTGGATACCTTGATTTCAACCTTGCAGAAAACCATTCAAGAACAAAAAGGAGAAAGAGAAATGAGCATTCAAGAGAAATTTGCTGGATTTAACTACCAAGACCATCAAAAATACCACCAAGAGGCGGTAGAGAAATATGGACAAGAAGTCATGGACCAAGCGCTCGAGCGCCAAAAAGGTCACGAAGACGAAGCTACGGCTGCCTTCAATCAAGTCTTTCGAGCCTTGTCACAAAATCTTCAAGCTGGTTTACCTGCAAAAGCAACCGAAAACCAAGAGCAAGCAGCTAAGCTCTTGCAAGCCCTTCGTACTTATGGATTTGACTGCTCTATTGAGGTATTCGGTCATATCGGTAAAGGCTACGTCTACAACCCAGAGTTTAAGGAAAACATTGATAAGTTTGGTTCTGGAACAGCCCAGTACACATCAGATGTCATTGCAACTTACGTTCAGACAAATGCAGAATAAATAGGCTAGGAATTTCCTAGCCTATTTTTTACTTCAAGTCATAAAGCCAGTCGTCACCGTCTTTGTAGTAAAAGAATTCACTGAGATCTTCTTCTAGAAACACACGAAGCATATCAGACATATCATCGGTTGCAAGTTTTAGATGAGATAGATTGTCAAATTCTTCCCACCAAACCTTCCCTTCGTCTGAAGACTGGAGTTCACCAGTAAAGTGTTCTGTTTTGTAAAAGAGGACGACATAACGATAATCCTTGTCATCGTACCAGTTTTTGATACCACAGAGTTGGGGTTTGGAAATGGTTAGACCAGTTTCTTCTTTCACTTCACGAATGACAGCATCGACAAAGGATTCGCCATGTTCAACATGACCACCAGGAAAAGTAATGCCAGGCCAGTCAGGATTAACTCGATCTTGGACCAGAACTTGGTCTCCGTTTTTAATCATACACATATTGACAAATTCGACTGTTTCTTTTCTGTTCATCTTGTTCTCCTATTTTGTTAGTAACTTTTCCACTACGTTTAACTTCCGCATGGTCAGATCCAGGCCAAACAATTTTTCAAGATAGTTGGTATTGAGCTTTTTTTGTTTTGCAGTTCTAGGAAGATAGAGGTAGAGACAGTAATCGCCTACACAGATTTCTTCCTCGCCGTAGTCAGTTTTCAATTTTTCTAGTGGCAGACTTTGGATAAGTCCTTGATAAAGAATTACATGCACACGATCATGAAGGTAGTCTTCTTTAAATGGATTCTCATGAACAATCTTTTCAAAATCGTTCTTATTCTTGATAACCATTTTTAAGTCGGCCCCAATTTTTTCCTTTATCAGAGTATGAACGCGTTCTCGTATTTCTTCTAAATCTAAGTCACTTTCAAGAATGATATTCCCACTTTGAATATAGGTTCGAACGTGTTGAAAACCAGCTTCTGTCAAAATATCTACCAAATAAGACATTTTCGGGATAGCATTTTTTCCATTAGGAGTAACGCCTCTTAGTAAAATAATATGTTCCAAAGGACTTCCTTTCTTATTTGGTATTTATTGGATTGGAGCCTGCCACCCAGCCGGTGCAGAGGGCAGAAGTGATGTTAAAGCCACCCGTGTGGGCGTTGATATCCAGTACCTCGCCAGCAAAGTGGAGGCCAGGGACTAGCTTACTTTCGAGGGTTTTGGGATTGATTTCCTTGAGACTGACACCGCCTTTGGTGACAAAGGACTTGGCAAGAGACATTTTTCCAGTTACAGGGATTTTGAGAGCCTTGATGGACTGGAGAAGTTGTTCGCGTTCCTTTTCAGTCAGTTGTTTGACTTTTTCAGGATAGCCTTGCACCAAAAATTCTGCCAAGCGTTCTGGAAGCAAAGTTTTTAAAGCATTTTTCAAGGATTTTTCCCGATTTTCTTCTAGAAATGTAATCAAGTCCTTCTCAGAAAGTTGAGGCAAAACATCGAGTGAGAGAACCTCTCCGCCCTTGACAAAGCTAGACATACGTAGGGCAGCAGGACCTGACAAACCAAAGTGGGTAAAAAGCAAATCATGAGTGATGACATGCTTGCCGTAGCTTAGGGTCACATCGTCTAGTGAAATTCCCTGCAAGGCCTTATGGGGGAAATCTGTCAATAAAGGACTTTCAGCGGCTTCAAGCTCAGTAATGGTATGTTTAAAATGACGGGCAATCTCATGACCAAAACCAGTCGAACCAGTAGAAGGATAGGATTTTCCGCCAGTTGTGACAATGAGTTTTTCACAAGTGAAGGTTTGGTCTGCGGACGTGAGGACAAACTGGTCGTCTATCTTTTTAACCGAAACAATTTCTGTTTGAGTAGCAA
>CAUVRF010000020.1:0-21946 GCA_963554245.1 uncultured Streptococcus sp. | reverse complement strand
GTAGCGCATGACTGTTAATCATGATGTCGTAGGTTCGAGTCCTACTGGCGGAGTACTGACAAAAACGTTCATTGAATGTTTTTTTATTGCTCTTTGTCAACTGTAGTGGGTTGAAGAAAAGCTAAGATCTAGAAAGGACAAATTTTATCCTTTCTTTTTTGATGTTCAGGGCGATAAAATCGCTTATCACTCAATTTACGACTATCCTGCTGGATGAGCTTCCAGTAACGTTTGATGGCCTTGTATTCATGGGATTTTCTATCGAATTGGTTCATGATTTGAACATGCAAACGAATCATAGCACGACTGAGATGTTGTACAATGTGAAATCGGTCGAGAACGATTTTAGCGTTAGGAAAAAGTTTTCTGGCAATATCGTAGTAGGGGCTAAACATATCCATCGTAATGATTTTTACCTGACAACGAACAGCTCGCTTGTAGCGAAGAAAGTGATTTTGGATGATAGCTTGTGTTCTTCCTTCAAGAACAGTGATGATGTCGAGCTTTTCAAAATCTTGTGCAATGAAACTCATCTTGCCCTTAGTGAAGGCATACTCATCCCAGGACATAATCTCTGGAAGATGAGAAAAATTATGCTTAAAACGGAAGTCATTGAGCTTGCGAATGACAGTTGAAGTTGAAATGGCCAACTGATGAGCAACATCAGTCATAGAAGTCTTTTTAATCAACTTCTGAGCAATTTTTTGGTTGATGATACGAGGGATTTGGTGATTTTTCTTGACGAGAGATGTTTCAGTGACCATCATTTTCGAACAATGATAGCACTTAAAACGACGCTTTTTAAGGAGGATTCTGGTAGGCATACCAGTCGTTTCGAGGTAAGGAATTTTAGAAGGCTTTTGAAAATCATATTTCTTCATTTGACTTCCGCAATTAGAACAAGATGGGGCATCGTAATCCAGTTTAGCGATGATTTCTTTGTGTGTACAGCTATTAACAACATCCATAATTTGGATATTAGGGCCTTTAATATCGAGTAGTTTTGTGATAAAATGTGATGGTTCCATATGATTCTTTCTAATGATGGTTTGGTCGCTTTTCATTATAGGTCTTATGGGACTTTTTTTCTACACAAATCAGGCTCCATAATATCCATAGGGGATTTACCCACTACAAATATTATAGAGCCTGATTTATAAGTGGAGTAGACAGTTGAAAATCTAAATCTTAGTTTTTGTACCTATAATTACATCTTTATTTTATTTTTAGATCGTTTAGCTTTAAATTCTTCTTTTACAGGATTTGAAGCTTTTTTAGTTCCTTTTTTTGTTAGACTAGTGTTACTAATAAGAAAGGGAATTTTTATATGCTTCAGAAATTTTATGATCGAGCATTTGTTTTTTTGAAACTAGTTGAACAAGAATATGCCTCTTTAGGCCAGAGTTGTGCTGAGTGGGAATCACTTCATCTTCGGTTTTTACTATATTATTTAATCCGATTTAAAATAAAAAGTGATAGGGACTTTTCACTATATCACTTTAAAACAGCTTATCGCCTATATCTAGATAAATTACTGCAAGGTGGTACAACTCTCATCTAATAAGAAACTCATAAATCATATATCACGAACAATAATCTGTATTGATTTTATATTTTTTAGGATTTTGTTTAATTTTTAAGGTTTTGAATTTTGTTATTTACAGAAATTCCAAATCTTTTCTACTGTTTCTTCTTGATAAAAAAGTGTTTTTTTCTTATAATAAGTTGTAAGATATAATTGTGGGTGAAATTCCTGCCATGTATATGAGAAAGGACGAGCTCCTAGTAGCTCAGACGAAATTTATTATGACTTCAGTTGTTGTTGTAGGTACCCAATGGGGTGATGAAGGTAAAGGGAAAATTACAGATTTTCTTTCAGCTAATGCGGAAGTGATTGCTCGTTACCAAGGTGGTGACAATGCAGGCCACACAATAGTTATTGATGGAAAGAAATTTAAATTGCACTTGATTCCTTCAGGTATTTTCTTCCCAGAAAAAATCTCTGTAATTGGTAATGGGATGGTTGTAAACCCTAAATCTCTTGTGAAAGAATTGTCATATCTGCATGAAGAAGGTGTTACAACAGATAATCTACGTATCTCTGATCGTGCGCATGTTATTTTGCCTTACCATATCGAGTTGGATCGCTTGCAAGAAGAGGCTAAGGGTGACAATAAGATTGGTACTACAATAAAGGGAATCGGTCCAGCCTATATGGACAAGGCAGCCCGTGTAGGTATCCGTATTGCAGATCTTTTGGATAAAGAAATTTTCCGTGAGCGTTTGGAACGCAATCTTGCGGAAAAGAATCGTTTGTTTGAAAAATTGTATGATAGTGAACCTATTTCAGTTGATGATATTTTTGAAGAGTATTATGAGTATGGTCAACAAATCAAGCAATACGTGACAGATACTTCTGTTATCTTGAACGATGCGCTTGATAATGGCAAACGTGTGCTGTTTGAAGGTGCACAAGGTGTTATGTTGGATATTGACCAAGGGACTTATCCATTTGTTACTTCTTCAAACCCTGTCGCTGGTGGTGTGACAATTGGGTCTGGTGTTGGTCCAAGTAAGATTGACAAGGTTGTAGGTGTCTGTAAAGCCTACACAAGTCGTGTAGGAGACGGACCTTTCCCAACTGAATTATTTGATGAAGTGGGAGATCGCATCCGTGAAGTAGGTCATGAATACGGTACAACAACTGGCCGTCCACGTCGTGTGGGTTGGTTTGACTCAGTTGTGATGCGCCACAGCCGCCGTGTATCTGGGATTACCAATCTTTCATTGAACTCTATAGATGTTTTGAGTGGTTTGGATACTGTGAAAATCTGTGTGGCCTATGATCTTGATGGTCAACGTATTGATTACTATCCTGCTAGTCTTGAGCAGTTGAAACGCTGCAAGCCAATCTACGAGGAATTGCCAGGTTGGTCAGAAGACATCACTGGAGTTCGTAATTTGGAAGACCTTCCTGAGAATGCACGTAACTATGTTCGTCGTGTAAGTGAGTTGGTTGGTGTTCGTATCTCAACTTTCTCAGTAGGACCTGGTCGTGAACAAACTAATATTTTAGAAAGTGTTTGGTCATAGGAGATTTTTAAGATTAGTTTAAGACAGGTTGGGTATACTATAGACAGTTACAAGAAGACCTCCTAACTTGTTGTAACAAATATCCTAAACTTTTCTTTTTCATAATAATCTCCCTATTAAGTCACCGCATTCGGTGGCTTTTTTTGTGTTGAGAATCATGATATAATAATAAAATCGACAAGTAGGAAAAGAGAAGAACGATGAATTATACAGTTGAAGAAAAAGAAGCCTTTATGAGAGAGGCTTTGAGAGAGGCTGAGATTGCCTTAGAACACGATGAAATTCCAATTGGTTGTGTGATTGTCAAGGATGGAGAAATCATTGGTAGGGGGCATAATGCGCGCGAGGAGTTGCAACGGGCGGTCATGCATGCAGAAATCATGGCTATAGAGAATGCGAACGTGAGTGAAGAAAGTTGGCGCCTGCTTGATTGTACGCTTTTTGTGACCATTGAGCCTTGTGTCATGTGTAGCGGGGCGATTGGGCTAGCTCGTATACCAAAGGTGGTCTATGGGGCTAAAAATCAGAAATTTGGTGCAGCTGGAAGTTTGTACGCTATTTTGACAGATGAGCGTCTCAATCATCGTGTAGAGGTTGAAACGGGAGTTTTGGAGAGTGAGTGTGTAGCGATTATGCAGGACTTTTTCCGAAATCGACGGAAAAAATAATTTCTCTTTAAAAACCGAGGGGAATGTGGTATAATAAATAGTGGAGCAACAGTTCTGCGTGAAGCGGGTCAGGGGAGGAATCCAGCAGCCCTAAGCGAGTGTGAATTGTGTGCTCTTTTTTTCGTGCTTTTTCCGAATAAATAAGATAGAATAATCTAGAATAAATGATAATAGAAAAGAGAAAAATATGAAAATTCGTGGTTTTGAATTGGTTTCGAACTTTACAGATAAAAATTTGCTACCTAAGCGTGAGACAGCGCATGCAGCGGGTTACGACTTAAAGGTCGCTGTGCGTACGGTTATTGCGCCAGGAGAGATTGTATTAGTTCCGACAGGTGTTAAGGTCTATATGCAACCGACAGAAGTGCTTTATCTTTATGACCGTTCATCAAACCCTCGTAAGAAGGGCTTGGTCTTGATTAACTCGGTTGGTGTTATTGATGGGGATTATTATGGAAATCCTGGGAATGAAGGGCATATTTTTGCGCAGATGAAGAATATCACAGACCAAGAGGTTGTTCTTGAAGTTGGGGAACGTGTGGTTCAGGCTGTCTTTGCACCATTTTTAATTGCAGATGGAGATGCAGCTGATGGCGTGCGGACTGGTGGATTTGGATCGACTGGGCACTAGGATGAAGATTATCTTTGTGCGTCACGGGGAGCCAGATTATAGTATGCTTGATAAACTTGAAAATCCGCAACTCTATAGTGGTTTTGGTCGTGATTTAGCACCATTGACAGGAAAAGGTCGCAGTCTGGCAAAAGAAGTGGCTAAAACTGCATGTTTTGGAAAGGCAGAGATTATTATTTCATCGTCTGTGACGAGGGCTTTAGAAACAGCACATTATATAGCAGTTGAAACAGGATTGGACTTATTTGTGGAGCCGTTTTTTCATGAGTGGCGTCCAGACTTAGATGGCACTAACTCTGATTTAACTAGTGTATTGGTAGCTCATGAATATTATCTAAAACATCAAGGAGATTTACCTGAAGATTCTCCTTATCGCTATGAAACTGATCTAGAGATGCGTCATCGTTTTTTAAGAGCTTTGGAAAAATATAAAAATTATAAAACTATTATCATTGTAACTCACGGAATGCTCATGCGCCAGTTTGTACCAAATGAGAAGATTGATTTTTGCCAAGTAATTGAGTGTGAGTTAGAGATATAGAAAGAGGTTTATCATCGCAAAGAAAAAAGCGACATTTGTATGTCAAAATTGTGGCTATAATTCCCCTAAATATCTGGGACGATGCCCTAACTGTGGGTCTTGGTCTTCTTTTGTAGAAGAGGTTGAGGTTGCCGAGGTCAAGAATGCACGAGTGTCCTTGACAGGTGAAAAAACCAAGCCTATGAAACTGGCTGAGGTGACTTCCATCAATGTCAATCGAACCAAGACAGAGATGGAGGAATTCAACCGTGTGCTTGGTGGAGGTGTGGTACCGGGGAGTCTCGTTCTTATCGGTGGAGATCCAGGAATCGGGAAATCAACCCTTCTCCTACAAGTTTCAACGCAGCTGTCTCAAGTGGGTACGGTTCTCTATGTCAGTGGGGAGGAGTCTGCCCAGCAGATTAAGTTACGAGCAGAGCGCTTGGGAGATATTGATAGCGAGTTTTATCTCTATGCCGAGACCAATATGCAGAGTGTTCGATTTGAGGTGGAGCGCATCCAACCTGACTTTCTCATCATAGACTCCATCCAGACTATTATATCTCCTGAAATTTCAGGAGTGCAGGGGTCTGTGTCTCAGGTGCGTGAGGTGACAGCTGAACTTATGCAATTAGCGAAGACTAATAACATCGCTATCTTTATCGTAGGGCATGTGACCAAGGAAGGAACCTTGGCGGGTCCGCGTATGTTGGAGCATATGGTGGATACGGTGCTTTACTTTGAAGGGGAGCGCCACCATACCTTCCGTATTTTGAGGGCAGTCAAAAACCGTTTTGGTTCCACTAATGAGATTGGGATTTTTGAGATGCAGTCGGGCGGATTGGTTGAGGTGCTCAATCCGAGTCAAGTTTTCCTAGAGGAGCGTTTGGATGGGGCTACTGGCTCGTCAATCGTTGTGACCATGGAAGGGACCCGTCCGATTTTGGCGGAGGTTCAGGCTTTGGTAACACCAACCATGTTTGGAAATGCTAAACGCACGACGACAGGACTTGATTTCAATCGTGCAAGTCTGATTATGGCTGTTTTGGAAAAACGAGCAGGGCTTCTCTTGCAAAATCAGGATGCCTATCTCAAATCTGCTGGTGGCGTGAAATTGGATGAGCCTGCCATTGACTTAGCCGTTGCAGTGGCTATTGCCTCTAGTTACAAGGACAAGCCAACCAATCCTCAGGAATGTTTTGTGGGAGAATTGGGCTTGACTGGAGAGATTCGGCGCGTGAATCGTATCGAACAACGCATAAATGAAGCTGCTAAACTGGGCTTTACTAAGATTTATGTACCGAAAAATTCCTTGACAGGAATCACTCCACCCAAGGAAATTGAAGTCATTGGTGTGACAACGATTCAAGAAGTTTTGAAAAAGGTCTTTGCATAATCCGTGACAAATCCTCTTAAAAATGATAAGATAGGAGAAATATTTGATTATCAAATTTTTGAGGAGGGAATCGTGTCGTATTTTGAACAGTTTATGCAAGCCAATCAGGCTTATGTTGCCCTACATGGGCAGTTAAATCTGCCACTTAAACCCAAAACCAGAGTAGCTATCGTGACCTGTATGGACTCACGTCTACACGTTGCGCAAGCTCTAGGTTTGGCCCTTGGGGATGCTCATATCTTGCGGAATGCGGGTGGTCGAGTAACTGAGGACATGATTCGTTCACTGGTGATTTCCCAGCAACAAATGGGGACAAGAGAAATCGTGGTGCTTCACCATACAGACTGTGGAGCTCAAACCTTTCAAAATGAAAGTTTTCATGAACATTTGAAACACGAGCTCGGAGTTGATGTGTCTGGTCAAGACTTTTTACCATTTCAGGATGTGGAAGAGAGCGTGAGAGAGGATATGCAATTGCTTCGAGAATCTCCACTGATTCCTGATGATGTGGTTATTTCAGGTGCTGTCTATGATGTGGATACAGGAAGTATGAGAGAAGTATACTAACTTTATCTCGAAAAAATCTCATCCTAGCATAAAATCGATTGTTAAAATGTAGGATTTTTAGTTTTAATATAGCTAATATAAAATAGTAAAAAACAAGGGTATAAATGTTTGCCCTTGTTTTATTTTTGATTGAAAAATAAAGGAAAAAGCGCTACAATGGTAAATGGAAAATGTTGTGTGAAAAACAAGTGATACATAAATACCGGAGGAAATCATGTCTTTTTCTGATTTAAAGCTGTTTGCCCTTTCTTCTAATCAAGAATTGGCAAAACGTGTGGCGCAGGAGATTGGGATAGAGTTGGGGAAATCAAGTGTTCGCCAATTTTCAGATGGAGAGATTCAGGTCAACATTGAAGAATCAATCCGTGGAAAACACGTCTTTATCCTACAATCAACTAGTTCACCTGTAAATGATAATTTACTTGAAATTTTGATTATGGTGGACGCATTGAAGCGTGCTAGTGCAGAATCTGTCAATGTTGTTATGCCCTACTATGGCTATGCACGTCAGGATAGAAAAGCGCGCGCGCGTGAGCCAATCACTGCAAAACTCGTTGCAAACATGCTAGAAGTGGCTGGGGTAGATCGTTTGTTGACGATTGATTTGCACGCTGCACAGATTCAGGGATTCTTTGATATTCCCGTAGATCACTTGATGGGTGCTCCATTGATTGCGGACTATTTTGAACGTCGTGGCATGGTTGGCTCTGACTACGTGGTTGTCAGCCCAGACCATGGTGGGGTGACTCGTGCTCGTAAATTGGCAGAGTTTTTGAAAACTCCGATTGCGATTATTGACAAACGCCGTAGTGTAGACAAGATGAATACCAGTGAAGTGATGAACATCATTGGTAAGGTAGAAGGTAAGACTTGTATCTTGATTGATGATATGATTGATACGGCTGGAACTATTTGTCATGCGGCAGATGCTCTTGCTGAAGCAGGTGCTGTTGAAGTATATGCAAGCTGTACGCACCCAGTACTTTCTGGTCCTGCTATGGATAATATCCAAAAATCAGCTATTAAGAAATTGGTTGTTTTGGATACCATCTACCTACCAGAAGAGCGTTTGATTGATAAGATTGAACAGATCTCTATTGCCCACCTCTTAGGAGATGCCATCGTTCGTATTCACGAAAAACGTCCTCTTTCGCCCCTATTTTGTATTGAGAAAAAGATTTAATCTTTCACTTGAAATAGATAGTTCTCCTAGCAAGTTTCTCTTCTTGCTAGGAGATTTTTTGTAGTCAAAATCTGCAAGCCTTTTCAAAATATGTTATACTGATGGAAAAGGAGGATTTCTATGAGCCAAGAATTTATCAATCCAAGTGATGGTGTGGTACGTCAGTATCTTGCAACTAGTAAAACGTTAGCAGTAGTAGGCTTGTCCGATCGTGAAGAAACAACTAGCAATCGAGTGACCAAGGAAATGCAAGCTCGGGGCTATAAAATCATTCCAGTCAATCCCAAGGCTGCAGGTGGTGAAATCTTGGGAGAAAAGGCTTATGCAAGCCTAGCTGAGATTCCTTTTCCTGTGGATATTGTCAATGTTTACCGACGTAGCGAGTTTTTACCAGATGTGGCGCGTGATTTTCTCAAGGCTGATGCCAAGATTTTTTGGGCACAACTGGGACTAGAAAGTCTAGAAGCGGAAGAAATCTTGCGTGCTGGAGGATGCGATGACATCGTGATGAATCGTTGCATCAAAAGAGAACATACACGTTTAATTCTTGAACAATAAAAAGGTATCCAGTAGGCTACCTTTTTATTTTATAAAGTACCAATCAATGCTTGCATGCCAAGACTAGTGAGGATGATAGCAATCCAGCAAAGGGCTCCGAGGACAATAGATTTGCCACTGGATCTAACCATGGCAATTAGATTGGTTTTGAGACCGATGGCACTCATGGCCATGATGATAAAGAATTTAGAGAGTTGTTTGAGAGGGGTAAAGAAACTACTGGACACACCAAGAGAGGTAAGGAGAGTCGTTAAGAGAGAGGCCAGGATAAAATAAAGGATAAAAAGTGGGAAAACTTTTTTCAGTTGTAGGCCTTGTTTATTTTCTTGTTGGCGACTTTGCCAGTAGGAGAGGAAGAGAGTGATGGGAATGATCGCTAAGGTGCGTGTGAGTTTAACAATGGTTGCAGACTCGAGGGTATTGGTCTGATAAAGACTGTCCCAGGCACTAGCTGTGGCCGTTACAGAAGAAGTATCATTGACCGCAGTTCCTGCAAAGAGAGCAAAGCCGTCATTAGATAGGTGAAGCCAGGTTCCTAGAGTTGGAAAGATGAGCGCAGCCAAGATATTGAAGAAAAAGATAACGGAAATGGCTTGGGCGACTTCCTTTTCCTTAGCATGGATAACAGGCGCTGTCGCCGCAATGGCAGAGCCACCACAGATCGAAGATCCCACTCCAATCAAGGTAGCCAGTTTTGTGTCTAGTGCAAAGAAACGCTGGAAGAGGTAGGCAACAATCAAGGAAATTGAAATGGTTGATAGGATGACAGGGAGTGAAGTTTGTCCAACTGCAAAGACTTGCGAGATATTGAGACCAAAACCAAGCAAGATAACAGCATACTGGAGTAATTTTTTGGAACTAAAGGTCAAACCTGCGTCTAGTTGTTTGTAGGGCGAGAGCCAGGGGTGTAGGAGCATTCCTATAAAGATTGCAAAAACGGGTGCACCCACGACGGGGAAAAGTCCTCCTAGAAACCAAGAAATGATAGAAATGAGAAGGCAGGCCAAGATGCCTGCTCCATTTTTTGATAGAAATGACATAAAAACCTCCAAATAGAATCTGTTACCATTATAGACCTGTAAACAGGAAAAGTAAAATAGAAAGTGGAAAGCTATTCTCTAATGTATTTTTGCGGTCGGGGGGCTTTTGTAGTATAATAGAGATACGTTTTGAAAGTAGGAGGTATCTATGGACTTAACTAAGCGCTTTAATAAACAGTTAGATAAGATTCAAGTTTCGTTGATTCGTCAGTTTGACCAGGCTATTTCGGAGATTCCTGGGGTCTTGCGTTTGACCTTGGGGGAACCTGATTTTACAACGCCAGATCATGTCAAGGAGGCGGCTAAGCGGGCCATCGACCAGAACCAATCCTACTATACAGGGATGAGCGGTTTACTGACCTTGCGCCAGGCAGCCAGTGATTTTGTAAAAGAAAAATACCAGCTAGATTATAATCCTGAAAATGAAATTTTGGTTACAATTGGGGCGACAGAGGCTTTATCTGCTACTTTGACGGCTATTTTGGAAGAGGGGGACAAGGTGCTCTTGCCAGCTCCTGCCTATCCAGGATATGAGCCGATTGTCAATCTAGTTGGGGCAGAGATTGTGGAGATTGATACAACTGAAAATGGTTTTGTTTTGACCCCTGAGATGTTGGAAAAGGCCATTTTGGAGCAAGGGGACAAGCTCAAAGCAGTTATTCTCAACTATCCAGCCAATCCGACAGGAATTACCTATAGTCGGGAGCAGTTGGAAGCCTCGGCAGACGTTTTACGCAAGTATGAGATTTTTGTTGTCTGTGATGAGGTTTACTCAGAATTAACCTATACAGGGGAAGCTCATGTGTCTCTGGGAACTATGCTGAGAGACCAGGCTATTATTATTAATGGCTTATCTAAATCGCATGCTATGACTGGTTGGCGTTTAGGCTTTATCTTTGCTCCTGCAGCTTTCACAGCTCAGTTAATCAAGAGTCACCAATATTTGGTTACTGCGGCAAACACCATGGCCCAACATGCTGCAGTAGAAGCCTTGACCGCTGGTAAAAACGACGCAGAGCCTATGAAGAAGGAATACATCCAGCGTCGAGATTATATCATCGAAAAGATGACTGCTCTTGGTTTTGAGATTATCAAACCAGACGGTGCCTTCTATATCTTTGCTAAGATTCCAGCGGGTTACAATCAAGATTCTTTTGCTTTTCTGAAGGATTTTGCTCAGAAGAAGGCTGTTGCCTTTATTCCTGGTGCTGCCTTTGGGCGTTACGGGGAAGGCTATGTTCGCCTATCTTATGCAGCCAGCATGGAGACGATCAAAGAAGCCATGAAACGACTTGAGGAGTACATGAGAGAAGCATGATTCAGTCTATCACGAGTCAAGGCTTGGTGCTCTACAATCGTAACTTTCGTGAGGATGACAAGCTAGTCAAGATCTTTACCGAGCAGGCAGGCAAGCGCATGTTTTTCGTCAAACACGCTGGCCAGTCCAAACTAGCTCCTGTTATTCAGCCTTTGGTGTTGGCACGATTTCTCTTGCGCATCAATGATGACGGGCTTAGCTACATCGAGGACTACCATGAGGTGATGACCTTTCCAAAGATTAATAGTGATCTCTTTGTTATGGCCTATGCTACCTATGTGGCTGCTCTTGCAGATGCTAGTTTGCAGGATAATCAGCAGGATGCTCCCTTGTTTGCTTTCTTGAGGAAGACTCTGGAGTTGATGGAAGCAGGGATAGATTATCAGGTCTTAACCAATATTTTTGAAATTCAAATCTTGACTCGATTTGGAATCAGCCTTAATTTTAATGAGTGTGTCTTTTGCCATCGGGTCGGTCAGGCCTTTGACTTTTCTTTCAAATATGGAGCCTGCCTCTGCCCAGAGCATTATCATGAAGATGAGAGACGTTGTCATCTAAATCCCAATATCCCTTATCTGCTCAATCAATTTCAAGCCATTGATTTTGAAACCTTGGAGACCATTTCGCTTAAGGCCGAAATCAAGCAAGAGCTACGCCAATTTATGGATCAACTCTACGAAGAGTACGTTGGGATTCACCTAAAATCAAAGAAATTTATTGATTCCCTAGCAGACTGGGGACAATTACTAAAAGAGGAAGACAAATGAAAAAAATTGCAGTAGATGCTATGGGGGGCGATTACGCACCTCAAGCCATCGTTGAGGGTGTCAACCAAGCCCTTGCTGACTTTTCAGATATTGAGATTCAACTCTACGGAGATGAAAGCAAGATCAAGCAATATCTAACGGCGACAGAGCGTGTCAGCGTTATTCATACGGATGAGAAAATCAACTCAGACGATGAGCCGACAAAAGCTATCCGTAAGAAGAAAAATGCCAGCATGGTATTGGCAGCTAAGGCTGTTAAAGAGGGAGAAGCAGACGCTGTCCTCTCTGCTGGTAACACAGGTGCCTTGTTGGCTGCAGGATTCTTCATTGTGGGTCGTATCAAAAATATCGATCGTCCAGGACTCATGTCTACCTTGCCGACCATTGATGGAAAAGGGTTTGATATGCTAGACCTTGGAGCCAATGCGGAAAATACAGCCCATCATCTGCACCAATACGCTGTTTTGGGTTCCTTCTATGCGAAAAATGTTCGTGGGATTTCGAAACCACGTGTTGGTTTGCTCAACAATGGAACAGAAAGTAGCAAGGGCGATCCCCTTCGTAAGGAAACCTACGCCTTGCTAGCAGCTGATGAAAGCTTGAATTTTGTCGGAAACGTGGAAGCGCGTGATTTGATGAATGGCGTTGCGGATGTTGTTGTGGCAGATGGTTTCACGGGAAACGCTGTGCTCAAATCCATTGAAGGGACAGCTATGGGAATCATGGGCTTGCTCAAGAACTCCATCACTGGTGGTGGTCTCCGAGCGAAACTAGGCGCCCTCCTTCTCAAGGACAGCCTCAGAGGTTTGAAAAAACAGCTCAACTACTCAGATGTTGGTGGAGCAGTCTTGTTTGGTGTCAAGGCACCGGTTGTCAAGACTCATGGCTCAAGTGATGCCAAGGCTGTGTATAGTACGATTCGCCAGATTCGTACCATGCTAGAAACAGACGTAGTCGCCCAGACTGCGCGTGAATTTTCAGGAGAATAAAAAGATGACAGAAAAAGAAATTTTTGACCGTATTGTAACCATTATCCAAGAGCGACGGGGAGAGGACTTTGTCGTAACAGAAGCCTTGAGTTTGAAAGATGACCTAGATGCGGACTCAGTAGACTTGATGGAGTTCGTCTTGACACTAGAAGATAAATTCGGAATTGAAATCAGTGATGAGGAAATTGACCAACTGCAAAGTGTAGGAGATGTGGTAGCAGTTGTCAAAAGTAAAGAATAGCAAAAAGCAACATGCAAGTCATGTTGTTTTTTATTTGCAGAAAAAGGGAAACTTTTAGTAGAAATTGCGAATAAAGATATGAGAAAGAAAAAGGAGGAACGTTTATGTATGTGACTGGTCTTTATCCCGTGGTTCATTAAGTGGCTTTTAAAATAAAAATGAATGAATTGTTCATTTTCGAATTGTTTTTCGAATAGATAGGTAAGGAAAAAGGGAAGGAGATAAGAAAATGATTTCAGTAATTTACCCAATCTGGCTATTTAAGTGGCTTAGAGGTTAAAGATTAGATATATAGAAAAAAATAAGGAGAAAAAGATGACAAACTTTGACAACATGGAACAGAACTTTGCAGCTCTTACAGAAGAAGAGTTGACGGATGTGAATGGGGGAATTGCACCGATTGTTATTGGCGGGGTAGTTGTTAGTTGGAAATTAATTGGAGGTGTGGCAGCACTTGCTACAGCTACAGCAGGTGCAGGAGTTGCGGCAGGTTATTATGCTAATCGGCCATAACATTGGAGTCTGAGATGAAAATCATACAATTGATACTGAAATATTGGCCAGAGTTGACTGTATTATTCAGCTCGATGGCTTATATAAGTATTAGAGTAGTGGCTGATGTAAACAAAATAAACCTACCTATATGGTTTGAATATTTTGATATACCAACGATTTCATTATTTTTGATGACATTTATTTTAATATATAGAAATGAAGGAGAAGAGAATGGATAAATTTCAAGTAATTGATGAGAAAGACTTGCAAGCAATCGAAGGAGGAATTGAGCCTATTTCGATTATATTTGGTCTAAGTGCTATTGCATTCAGTGCATTTGGGGCTGGTTACAAATTTGGTTCAGATTTGGCTCGTCGCGGGCGTTAGGTAATGAACAATCGCAACCTTAATCTCAATACACGCTTACCTAAACTAGCCACTGTACTTTCTTTGTTGGGAATAGGTCTTAATCTTATACTTCATGTGATTCGTACAGGTTCATTAGTATCCTTTGATTGGCAATGGAGTTTAATAGGTTTGATTGCTGCAGGCTATTTTGGTATTTTTTGTAAGGATTTGAAGAAAAATAATCAAAACTATAAATGATGAATCTGAATGGAAAGGATTTTGTGCATGTAAATGGCGGAGTTTTTCCGCCTTGTTTTATCCAGAGACTTGTCCGATTCTGCTTAGTTTGTTTTATGGAGGATACAAGTACAAAACAACAGATAGTAAGATTGGGAATTGATGGACCATCAGATTGGAGTTTGAGATGAAAGTCGTTCAATTACTACAAAAAGCTTGGCCAGAGTTTATTGTATTGTCTAGCTCAATGGCTTATCTAATGATTAGAATCGTGGTTAATATAAACAAAATAAATCTACCTACGTGGTTTGAATGTTTTGACATACCTAAGATTTGATCATCCTTGATGACATTTATCTCACTTTATAGAAATATCATTTTAGAATAGTTTATTTCTAGGCATTCATTTTTTAACGGTTACTTTAAACAGGCAGAACTTTTGTTCTGCTTTTTACATTTAAATGATAGTTTATGCTTTTTAAAGTGCGTTTTAGGCGCGAAAATGGTTTATTTGGGAATATTCTACTGTTTTTATCCTTATTTGGTTAAAATAATCTTACAAATTTTTAAAGAGATTGTTAGAAAAAGGAGAAGATATGAAATTTAGGAAAAGGCACTATCGTTCCCAGGTGGATCAGATGGATTGTGGCGTGGCTTCTTTGGCTATGGTCTTTGGTTACTACGGTAGTTATTACTCCTTGGCTCATCTACGAGAGTTAGCCAAGACGACCATGGATGGGACGACCGCTTTGGGACTTGTAAAGGTAGCAGAGGAGATTGGGTTTGAGACGCGGGCTATCAAGGCGGATATGACGCTCTTTGATCTGCCAGATTTGACCTTTCCTTTTGTGGCTCATGTGCTCAAGGAAGGGAAGTTGCTCCACTACTATGTGGTGACAGGTCAGGATAAAAAGCACATTCATATCGCTGATCCAGATCCTGGTATCAAGCTGACCAAGATTTCCCGTGAGCGATTTGCGCAAGAGTGGACAGGGGTTAGTATTTTTATGGCACCATCACCGGACTATAAACCTCATAAGGAGAAAAAACAGGGACTCCTATCCTTCTTGCCGATCTTACTCAAGCAGCGTGGTTTAATTACCAATATCGTCCTAGCGACACTCTTGGTGACCCTAATCAATATCGTGGGTTCCTATTATCTTCAGTCCATCATTGATAGTTACGTACCAGACCAGATGCGCTCAACGCTGGGCATCATCTCTATTGGGCTGGTCATCGTCTATATTCTCCAGCAAATTTTGTCCTACGCGCAGGAATATCTCCTACTAATCCTTGGGCAACGCTTGTCGATTGATGTGATTTTGTCCTACATCAAGCATGTTTTTCACCTGCCGATGTCCTTTTTCGCGACACGCAGGACAGGAGAAATCGTATCTCGTTTTACAGATGCCAACAGTATCATTGATGCGTTGGCGTCGACCATTCTTTCGATTTTCCTAGATGTGTCGACGATTTTGATTATCTCGCTGGTCTTGTTTTCACAAAATATGACACTCTTTTTTATTAGTCTGCTTGCGCTTCCTATCTATACAGTGATTATATTTGCTTTTATGAAGCCGTTTGAAAAGATGAATCGGGATACCATGGAAGCCAATGCGGTTCTGTCTTCTTCTATCATCGAGGACATCAACGGTATTGAGACCATTAAATCTTTGACCAGTGAAAGTTCACGCTATCAAAAGATTGACAAGGAATTTGTAGCTTATCTGAAAAAATCCTTTACCTATAGCCGGGCAGAAAGCCAGCAAAAGGCACTGAAAAAAGTTGCTCAGCTCCTGCTCAATGTTGCCGTTCTCTGGCTAGGAGCCATTCTTGTTATGGATGGGAAAATGAGTTTGGGCCAGCTGATTACTTATAATACTTTGCTTGTTTACTTTACCAATCCTTTGGAAAATATCATCAACCTGCAAACCAAACTTCAGACAGCGCAGGTTGCCAATAACCGTCTAAATGAGGTTTATCTGGTAGCCTCGGAATTTGAGGAGAAGAAAACGGTAGAAGATTTGAGCATGATGAAGGGAGAGATGACCTTTAAGCAGGTTCACTACAAGTATGGCTATGGTCGAGATGTCTTGTCGGATATCAATTTGACCATTCCCCAAGGGTCTAAGATGGCTTTTGTGGGGATTTCAGGGTCAGGTAAGACGACCTTGGCCAAGATGATGGTTAATTTTTACGACCCAAGTCAGGGAGAGATTAGTCTGGGTGGTGTCAATCTCAATCAGATTGATAAAAAGGCCCTGCGCCAGTATATCAACTATCTGCCTCAACAGCCCTATGTCTTTAACGGAACGATTTTGGAGAATCTTCTTTTGGGAGCCAAGGAGGGGACGACTCAAGAGGATATCTTACGGGCAGTCGAATTGGCCGAGATTCGAGAGGATATCGAGCGCATGCCACTGAATTACCAGACAGAATTAACTTCGGATGGGGCTGGAATTTCAGGTGGACAACGTCAGCGAATCGCTCTGGCGCGTGCTCTCTTGACAGATGCGCCTGTCTTGATCTTGGACGAGGCGACCAGCAGTCTGGATATTTTGACAGAGAAGCGGATTGTTGATAATCTCATGGCTTTGGACAAGACCTTGATTTTCATCGCCCACCGCTTGACCATCGCTGAGCGGACAGAGAAGGTTGTTGTCTTGGATCAGGGCAAGATTGTCGAAGAAGGCACCCCTGCAGACTTGCTTGCACAGGATGGCTTTTATGCCCATTTGGTCAATAGCTAGAAAGAGGAGAAGATGAAACCAGAATTTTTAGAAAGTGCGGAGTTTTATAATCGTCGTTACCATAATTTTTCCAGTCGCGTGATTTTACCTATGTCACTTCTGTTCGTGTTTTTACTAGGATTTGCAGTTTTTGCAGAAAAGGAAATTAGTTTGTCTACCAGAGCGACTGTCGAACCTAGCCGGATCATTGCCAATATTCAGTCGACTAGCAATCAACGCATTGTGGTCAACTATCTGGAAGAAAACAAGTTGGTCAAGCAAGGGGACCTACTCGTTCAGTACCAGCAAGGGGCAGAGGCTGTCCAGGTTGAAGCATATGCCAGTCAATTGGAGATGCTAAAGGATCAAAAAAAGCAGTTGGGATATTTGCAATCCAGTTTGAAAGAGGGGAGTGATCAATTTCCAGAGGCGGATAAGTTTGGTTATCAGGAGATGTTTCGAGACTATCTCAGCCAAGCTAGTAGTCTTAGGAGTAATGTTTCTCAGCAAAATGCCAGCATCTCCTCTCAAAATGCGGCAGCAAGTCAGAGCCAGGCCGAGATTGGCAATCTTATCAGTCAAACAGAGGATAAAATTCGAGACTACAAAACAGCTAAGTCAGCGATTGAAAAGGGAAATCAACTGGATAGTCAGAATCCAGCCTACTCTTTTTATCAGACCTATAAAAATCAAGGTGAAGAAGATCCGCAAGCTAAATCGCAAGTTATTGCGCAAGTGGATGCACAAATTGCCCAGCTAGAGTCCAGTCTAGCTACGTATCGTGTACAGTATGCGGGTTCTGGAGCTCAGCAGGCCCACGCAACGGGACTGGATAGTCAACTGGAATCGCTCAAGTCTCAGCACTTAGTCAAAGTTGGCCAGGAATTAACTCTTTTGGATCAGAAAATTTTAGAAGCAGAGTCGGGTAAGAAAGTCCAGGGAGGTCTCCTCGATAAGGGGAAGATTACAGCAAGTGAGGATGGGGTGCTTCACCTTAATCCTGAAACCAGTGAATCTACGATGGTCGCAGAAGGAACCCTGCTAGCCCAACTCTATCCATCCTTGGAAAAAGAAGGAAAAACCAAACTCACAGCCTATCTCAGTTCAAAAGATGTTGCTAGAGTCAAGATTGGGGACTCTGTCCGTTATACTACAACTAATGATGCGAAGAATCAAATTTTCCTGGATTCCACGATTACAAGTATTGATGCGACAGCTACAAAGACTGAACAAGGAAATTTCTTTAAAATTGAGGCGGAGACCCATCTGACTTCTGAGCAGGCTGAAAAACTTCGCTATGGTTTAGAAGGCCGCCTGCAGATGATCACGGGAAAGAAAAGCTATCTCCGTTATTTTTGGGATCAATTTTTGAATAAAGGGTAATATTCGTGTTTTTCAGAGGATAAATGATTTTAAAACTGTAAGAAGAGTTCATCTTGCAGTTTTTCTTTACGCTTAAAACAGGAAAATGTTATTTATTCGTAAAAACCTTGAATTTTTCATGCTTTTGTGGTAGAATGTGCTCAAGTAAAACGAAAGGCGAACTTTAAAATGTCAAAACAACTGATCTATTCGGGAAAAGCCAAGGATATCTATACAACTGAGGATGAAAATCTCATTATTTCAACTTACAAGGACCAGGCGACTGCCTTCAACGGTGTCAAGAAGGAGCAGATTGCGGGCAAGGGAGTGTTAAATAATCAGATTTCATCTTTTATTTTTGAGAAATTAAATGCGGCTGGTGTAGCGACTCACTTTGTGGAGAAACTTTCGGACACGGAACAACTCAATAAAAAGGTTGAGATTATTCCTTTGGAAGTTGTGCTCCGCAACTACACGGCTGGTTCCTTTTCAAAACGTTTTGGCGTTGAAGAAGGTATCGCATTTGAGACTCCGATTGTCGAATTTTACTATAAAAATGATGATTTGGATGATCCCTTTATCAATGACGAGCATGTGAAATTCCTTAAAATTGCGGATGACCAGCAGATTGCTTACTTGAAGGAAGAAACCCGTCGTATCAATGAACTTTTGAAGGCTTGGTTTGCTGAGATTGGTCTTAAATTGATTGACTTTAAGCTAGAGTTCGGTTTTGACAAGGATGGCAAGATTATCTTGGCAGACGAGTTTTCACCAGATAACTGCCGTTTGTGGGATGCGGATGGTAACCACATGGACAAGGATGTTTTCCGTAGAGGACTCGGAGAATTGACAGATGTTTATGAGATTGTCTGGAAAAAGTTGCAGGGTTTGAAATAATCTGTTTACAAGACTCTCAAGGTCATTTGGGAACATTGTAAGAGCTGAAATAAAGGAATAAGAATTGATGGATAAACGTATTTTTGTTGAGAAAAAGGCTGATTTTCAGGTCAAGTCAGAGAGTTTGGTAAGGGAACTCCAGCACAACTTGGGACTGTCAACTTTGAAAAGTATTCGCATTGTGCAGGTTTATGATGTCTTTGATTTGGCAGAGGACTTGTTTGCACCTGCAGAGAAGCACATCTTCTCTGAGCAGGTAACAGACCATGTCTTGGATGAATCAGCCGTACAAGCGGATCTTGCCAACTATGCTTTCTTTGCCATTGAAAGTTTGCCAGGACAGTTTGACCAGCGTGCAGCTTCGTCACAGGAAGCCTTGCTTTTGCTGGGGAGTTCGAGTGATGTGACAGTCAACACAGCCCAACTTTATCTGGTCAATAAAGATATTGATGCGACTGAGTTAGAAGCGGTCAAGAACTACCTGCTCAACCCAGTTGATTCTCGTTTCAAGGACATCACGACAGGGATTGCCAAGCAGGAATTTTCAGAGTCAGACAAAACCATTCCGAAATTGACTTTCTTTGAAAGCTATACAGCAGAAGACTTTGCGCGCTACAAGGCTGAACAAGGAATGGCCATGGAAGTGGATGATTTGCTCTTTATCCAAGACTACTTCAAGTCAATCGGGCGTGTGCCGACTGAGACGGAACTTAAGGTTTTGGACACTTACTGGTCTGACCACTGCCGTCACACGACTTTTGAGACCGAGTTGAAACACATTGATTTCTCAGCTTCTAAGTTCCAAAAGCAATTACAAGCGACTTATGACAAGTATATTGCCATGCGTGATGAGTTGGGACGTTCGGAGAAACCACAAACCTTGATGGATATGGCGACTATTTTTGGTCGTTATGAGCGTGCTAATGGTCGTTTGGACGATATGGAGGTGTCTGACGAAATCAATGCCTGCTCGGTCGAAATCGAAGTGGATGTCAATGGTGTGAAAGAACCATGGCTCCTTATGTTTAAAAACGAAACCCACAACCACCCAACGGAAATTGAACCATTTGGTGGGGCTGCTACTTGTATCGGTGGAGCTATTCGTGACCCGCTGTCAGGCCGTTCCTACGTTTACCAAGCTATGCGTATCTCAGGCGCTGGTGATATTACAGCACCGATTTCAGAAACTCGTGCTGGGAAATTGCCACAACAAGTCATTTCGAAGACAGCGGCTCATGGTTATTCTTCTTACGGGAATCAGATTGGACTTGCGACGACCTACGTTCGTGAGTACTTCCACCCAGGCTTTGTAGCTAAACGCATGGAGCTTGGTGCCGTTGTCGGTGCGGCTCCCAAGGGCAACGTTGTCCGTGAAAAACCGGAAGCTGGTGACGTGATTATCTTGCTCGGTGGTAAGACTGGACGTGACGGTGTTGGTGGTGCGACAGGGTCTTCTAAGGTTCAAACAGTTGAGTCTGTAGAGACTGCTGGTGCTGAGGTTCAAAAAGGGAATGCCATCGAAGAGCGCAAGATTCAACGTCTTTTCCGTAATGGAGATGTCACTCGTCTCATCAAGAAATCCAATGACTTTGGAGCAGGTGGTGTCTGTGTGGCTATCGGTGAATTGGCAGATGGTCTTGAAATCGACCTCAACAAGGTTCCTCTTAAATACCAAGGTTTGAACGGTACAGAAATTGCCATCTCTGAATCACAAGAACGAATGGCAGTTGTGGTGCGTCCTGAAGACGTAGATGCCTTCGTTGCGGAATGTAATAAAGAAAATATTGACGCTGTTGTGGTTGCGACAGTGACTGAAAAACCAAATCTAGTCATGCACTGGAATGGTGAAATCATTGTGGACTTGGAACGTCGTTTCCTTGATACAAACGGTGTGCGCGTAGTCGTTGATGCCAAGGTGGTGGACAAGGACGTCAAGCTTCCAGAAGAACGCACAACAAGCACTAACACACTTGAAGCTGATACCCTTGCGGTATTGTCTGACCTCAACCATGCGAGTCAAAAAGGTTTACAAACTATCTTTGACTGTTCGGTCGGTCGTTCAACGGTCAATCACCCACTTGGTGGTCGCTACCAACTCACACCAACTGAGGCATCTGTGCAGAAATTGCCAGTTCAGCACGGTGTAACGCACACTGCGTCTGTCATGGCCCAAGGATTCAATCCATATGTGGCAGAATGGTCTCCATATCATGGCGCTGCTTATGCGGTTATCGAAGCAACTGCTCGTTTGGTTGCTGCTGGTGCAAACTGGTCCAAGGCTCGCTTCTCTTATCAAGAGTATTTTGAGCGCATGGATAAACAAGCAGAGCGTTTTGGTCAGCCGGTAGCGGCTCTTCTAGGTTCTATCGAAGCACAAATCCAACTTGGCTTGCCATCTATTGGAGGTAAAGACTCTATGTCTGGTACCTTTGAAGAATTAACCGTACCACCTACCTTGGTCGCCTTTGGGGTGACGACGGCAGATAGCCGTAAGGTCCTCTCTCCAGAGTTCAAGACTGCTGGTGAAAACATCTACTACATCCCAGGTCAAGCCCTCTCTGCAGAGATTGATTTTGATTTGATTAAGAAAAATTTTGCTCAGTTTGAAGCCATCCAAGCTGATCACAAAGTAACATCTGCATCAGCTGTTAAATATGGTGGTGTCCTTGAAAGCTTGGCTCTTGCTACTTTTGGGAATCATATCGGTGCAGAGGTAACCTTGCCTGAACTTGAAACGGCTTTGACAGCTCAATTGGGCGGATTTGTCTTCACCTCTCCTGAAGAAATCACTGGAGTAGAGAAGATTGGACGAACAAGAGTAGACTTTACACTCCTTGTCAACGGTGTGAAGTTAGATGGACAGAAACTTGACAGTGCCTTCCAAGGAAAACTGGAAGAAGTTTACCC
>CAUVRF010000019.1:0-22556 GCA_963554245.1 uncultured Streptococcus sp. | reverse complement strand
GACATCCTGACAAATCAAGTCCATATCAGGCCCTCACCTCCCTTCGCCTACCTCCGACAATGTAGATAAAGAAGGGAGCACCTACTAAGGCTGTGAAAATACCAATAGGCAGCTCAGCATTGGGAATGATGACACGAGAGAGTACATCTGCCCAGATAACAAAGAGGGCACCCAGTAAGGTCGCAACGGGAAAAAGCCTCCTGTAATTCGTTCCTACTAACCCTCGAGCTAAGTGAGGAGTAATCAGACCAACAAATCCAATAATCCCACAGGTTGCCACTAAGACTGCTGTCAGCACAGCCACCATGGTCACATAAAGATACCAATAGAAGCGTAAGGGAATTCCCAAAGTTAAAGCAGCCTCATCTCCCATCATCATCGCATTAAAAACACGATACTGGGTAGAGAAAAATAGAAGGGCCAATCCTACTACTATAGTTGGCAGGACTAAGTCAGACCAAGTAGTTCCAGCAAGCGAACCCATGGTCCAAAACTTAATGGTCATCACACTGTCTGCATTAGCGCCAACAGAGATGATAAAGTTGGAAAAAGCCAGAAAGAGAGCATTGACCACCGTTCCTGATAAGATCAGACTAGAAGTCGTCATCCTGCCCTGCATAGAGGCAATGATGAGGACAGCAATTGTTGCCAAAATAGCTCCAAGGAAAGCTCCAAGGCTAATCACCAATTTTAAACCAAGAATGATGCTCAAAGTTGCCCCTAGAGTTGCACCCGCAGAAATTCCTAAGACATAGGGCTCTGCGATGGGATTGTTCACTGTGGACTGCATCACACTACCACACATAGAAAGACCAGCCCCTACTATCAGACCTAACAATACTCGGGGGAATCTCATGTTCCATACAATGGCAAGAGTAGACTTGGAAACCTCTCCTATCTCAAGAGGAAATCCCAATCTGCTCAAAATGATCCGATAGGTATCTCCTAAGTCAATCGCTACGGATCCCATAGAAACAGCTAGAAAGAGGGAAATTCCTAAAACACCTAGCAGAATAACCAAAAACAACACAAATTGCAAATCTTGTCGGCTTCCAGAAAATTTGGAAAGCATGAAAACCTCCTTTGATAGAATCTTAAAAATTTAGAAAATTCTCATAAAAAGTATACCATATTTCTATTAGATGAACAAGGATGGAAATATATATAGAAAAAGCCCTCTGAAGTCAGAGAGCTTAGCTGTCTATAAAACTAGTGAAAATTTTTTATATCACCAATTCTCCCACTGGGTCTCAACCTTCACATCGCCATAATTGCTTGGCGAGTACTTACTGTCATAAATCGAACACCAGTCCTTCAAAACTTTTTGATTGACGATTTCGTCGTAATAAGAATCCAAATCTGCCTTGTAGTCATCCCCTCCAATGCTTAGTACTTACCCAGAATTTCACTAGCAAATCTACACACTTGATGTATTTCTTCTATACTAATATACAAAATCAAAAGATTAACTCTGTAATTAAACCGTGAAACGTAACTACTTATCTTTATTCAATACTTTTAATATTAATCGCTCCATCCTTGAAGAATAAAGATAGGATCTTAATGAGTTTTTCATTCTCATTAACCTATATAATAACTCTAAATCAGAGTAAATAGAGCAAGATAAGCACAAACGCTCTTCTTGTCTCTTCTGTTCTAATGTATCTTTGGTGACATCATATGGATACGTGTAACCATTTGCTAATTTAGAAGCCATCCCTTTTTGGGTGTAGAATAATTTTTCGATTTCCTTTTCTTCGCTTAATGAATTAAAATCCCTCAAATAGAATTGCCAGATATCAAATCGATTAACCGAGAATATACGTGTAAATTTAATTAATCTATCACTCGTCAATTTAGTAACAATTTCTTCTAATTCATTTAAATTAGCTATATCTAAAAAACTAAATCCCTCAATTCCTTTTGGTCTATAATATTTTTTCTCAGTTAAAGACATATAATTAGGAATTTTCTTTTCTAAAAACATTTCAATAATCGAATCTTGACAATTAATAACATAATCAAAATTTTTAGATATCTGGTAAATATGATGATTGACCCAAATCAACAATTTTTCAAACAGTAAGATAACTTCTTCAAAATATTGACTATTTTCCTTATCAATCACTTTTCTAACATCACGTTTTTGACTATAGAAATAGAAGAAGAAAACTGTCGGTAATATTGTCACTAAAGCCACGATAGCTGGCAAACTCAAAAAGATATCACTAACATTTACTTTTATTTGCAATATACTTATCAAAATTTCTTGAAACTTAGATAAATAATAGGTAATATCTAACCTCAATATTTTTAATGAAAAGCAAGCGGATAAAAATGCCAACAGCATAGGTATACTTATTATAATCTTAAATATGTTAAGTATCAGTTTAGTCAATGTGAGTTTAGATATGCCTATCCATACCAAACTTTTTTCGTCACTATCATAAGTTACCCAACCTAATCGCAATAATCGGCTTAGTCTTAGAAAATAATAGTTCAATCTAATTATGTAAAGTGCACAGCTTACTTTTTTTGTTCTTACTGCCCATTCCCCCAGTTCTCTCAAATAATAACGTATAATACTATATAAGTTAAAAATTACTAGGTCATATATTACCAATAATAAAATTATTTCTAACCAAAATATAAAAGTTAATACAAATAAATTTCCTTGAGAAACTTTCAAATTAGTAGAAATAACTTCACTAATCATAATTTTCCAAAAGAATAGCAACAATATTACCGCTATAAGTAACGAGATATATTTAAATATTTGACTAATCTTCATAATAACTACAGTTTTAGATTTCTCCATTCTATTTTAATATCAACGTGATTTTATTCACATACAACCATCCAATCATCAAATCCATTATCATAATAATATTCATACTGTTTCCATATCTCAAAATTAGTTTCTTCAATAAATTTCTTCTCAACAGTAAACTTTGCCTATAAGTAAAACCTATACGACCTATCACCAATTCTCCCACTGGGTTTCAACTTTGACATCGCCATAGTTGCTTGGCGAGTACTTACTGTCATAAATGGAACACCAGTCTTTTAAAACCTTCTGATTAACGATTTCGTCATAGTCCTTCTCTAATTCTTCTTTGGAAATATTATTTTTTCTTAAATATTCTCTTACTTTTTCTTCATCATCAAGATATTGACCTGGTTGCCTTGGCTCTTCAAAAATCGCAAGCCCTTTTTTGAGAATTTCCTTTTTTATATTATAGTGTGCTGAATACCATAGGGTAATATCCGAATTAATCCTTTTTTCAAAACGTATCGTCATTCCTTTAATACCTTCTCCAAAATTAAAGCTAATACTTATGTCTTTATAACCTTCAGGATGAGTTTGATACTTCCCTGAAGGGGTGTATGCAAAATATTCTCCATCGTTAGGCCAATCGGGTCTGATTTTAAACCCATCTATGTTTCTTAAAATATTATTTGACCGATAGGTTTTCTCCGTTTCTTGGTAGATTTCATCAAAAATATTTTTAGGTTGACGCACAAAAAAGTAAAAACAAGATGATACGATTATCACGAATAAAGCTACTAAGCCTAGGATTTTCTTCATGTTATCACCAATTCTCCCACTGAGTTTCAACCTTAACCTCACCATAGTTGCTCGGTGAATACTTGCTATCATAAATGGAGCACCAGTCTTTTAAGACTTTTTGATTGACGATTTTGTCGTAGTAAGAATCCAAATCCTTAGATGTGATACCGTACTGCTCTAGGTAGGATTTCATCTGAGCTTCGTCTTCGATAGATTTATCAGTTCCATCTTGGTTTATGAGTAACTGTACATTTTTTTGAAATAATTTTTCTTTTGTAAGATACCTACCAAAAATGAAAATTCTTAGCCCATTACTTAATTCCTTCTCAAAAGAAACAAAGACTGTATTTGTATCTTTTGTAAAATGAAATATTAAATCAATATTTTTATAGTCATATGGAGTTTTCTGTTTTTGATAAAGTACATAAGAATAAAATTTAGAATCATTACCATACTCTTGATATTTATGTACCTCAACATCTTTCAACTGATTAAAAATATTATTTCCTAAATAAGTTTTCTCAGTTTGTTGGTAGATTTCATCAAAAATATTTTTAGGTTGTTGGATAAAAAAGTAGAAACAAGATAATACAATTAGTACAAATAACACTACTAGACCGAGTATTTTTTTCATCATCATCCTCCTAATCTGCCACAACTTCTAAACGATTTAAAAACTTGGACACACCTGGATATTTTCTTTCAATATATGCTTTAAGAGCACCCTCCCCATCTAACTTAATATCCGTTGGTCGCAAACTATCATAAATAGTATCCCTGACTGTATTCCAATCCTTATTTTTCAAAAATTCTCTTTCTCTCTGAGAGGAGTATTTTTGAAGGTCTGCATAGTAAGAAGATATAGCTTGATCATAGGATTGCCCCTTCTGCATGCGGCCGATAAGGTTGACCGAGTCCAAATCCGCCTTGTAATCATCTTCTCCGATGCTTGGCTTCATATCGTTAGCATTAAAGGTCGTATCTCCCTCCCAGCCTGAAAGATCCTTGACATGCTCTCTACCGCCATAGACATCAGCTAACTGAACTTGATTAGGATTAAGATGAGTAGCCATAGTGATGGACTGGTAAGTGAAATCTGGGGGCCTGTCACCAATTCTCCCACTGGGTTTCAACCTTGACATCGCCATAGTTGCTTGGCGAGTACTTACTGTCATAGATGGAACACCAGTCTTTCAAGACTTTCTGATTGACGATTTCATCGTAGTAAGAATCCAAATCTTTGACAGTAATACCATACTTTTCTAAGTAGGATTTCACCTGTTCTTCGTCTTCGATATAGCTATCCTCGTTTCCTGATAATACTATTTGAATTGACTTTTTGATTGTTTTAGTGTTTGGATTATATTTGTTGACCATCCATAGCTTCATACCATCAGCTACTTTTCTCTCAACTGAAACAAACATTTTACTATACGCTTTCTCAAAATTAAATCCAACTCTCAGTTCAAGATAGTCTTTCGGAAGAGTCTTATACTTTCCTAAAGGGCTATATTTAAAATAATCTCCATCACTTGGCCAGACATCATCAATTTCAAAACCTTCTATATTTCTTAAAATATTATTTGTGCGATAGGTTTTCTCTGTTTCTTGGTAGATTTCATCAAAAATATTTTTAGGTTGATGCGTAAAGAAGTAAAAACAAACTGATACAAGTAATACTACTATTGTTAAAACACCTAGTATTTTCTTCATAGATTTCCTCCTAATCCGCTACGGCTTCCAAGCGATTTAAAAACTTGGATACACCTGAATAGTTACTTTCAATATATGCTTTAATAGCATCTTCTCCTTTTTCCATAACCTCTAACGGAAGAATACTGGCATAGATAGTGCTTCTGACTTGTTTCCAATCTTTATTTTTCAAAAATTCTCTTTCTCTCTGAGAGAAGTCTTTTTGAAGGTCATAGTAATAAGAAGTTATAGCTTGGTCATAGGATTGCCCCTTTTGCATACGGCCTATAAGATTGACCGAGTCCAAATCTGCCTTGTAGTCATCCTCACCAATGCTTGGTTTCTTATCCGTAGCATTTTTAGTCGTGTCTCCTTCCCAGCCTGAAAGATCCTTGACACGCTCTCTACCGCCATAGAAATCGGATAATTGGAAACTGCTAGGATTCAGATGAGTAGCCATGGTAATGGACTGGTGGGTAAAGTCTGCGTGACCTGCTCCGTTGTTAGAATAAGCCTTTAGTTTGCTATCCCAAAACTTATCAAAACCATCTTCTTTATTATAAGTTTCGGAATAACGCTTTTTGAAAGTTTCATATAATTCAGGGTCCTCAGATTTTAACTTATTTGAATAACTAGCTTTCCCACTAGCCAGTTCATGTTGCAATCTAAGGTTATAATACAGTTCTTTGGCCTTTTCTTTTTTCAATCCTAATTCTTTAAAGATTTCAAGAATTGGTTTCAAAGTTTTCAATTTTTGGCCTGTCTGCGGATCACTCACAAATTCGTTATAAAAATAATGCCCCAAACCACCTGCCGTTTCATTCCACTTAAAGTCATTATAGTAGGCTGCACCGACGACTCGCAAAAAGATATAGTCACGAAATTCTTGACTTGAGGTTGGAAATTTCTTATCTATCCCTTGCTTGATGGTCAAGAGCTGTTGGGCTGTCTCTGCGTCAAAGCCGTATTCTGCCATCATGGTTTGGACAAAGGCCTTCTCTTGACGACTGTGCTTCATATCCTTTGTATCAGCATAGGCAGTCAGGTAGTTGGTCCAAGTCAGATCAGATGGGACTTTAAAGACCCCTGTCTTTGCATCCCAACTCGTTTCAATCTGGGCCAGTCCTCGACTCAACTGCACATCAATACTGTCTAAATCATCGAAAAGTCCTCCTGAGTAGCTATCATAGGCACGCAGGTCTTTCAAAATCGTTTCATAGACACGTTTATTCGCGTGGTGTCCTCTCATGAGCTCCACATTACTACGTCTCAATCTCCCTTTTTCTTCACTATCCATGGTCAAGGAAGAAAGGGATTGGTTGACTTCATCTAGATAGGCAATCATTTGCTCTTCCTGACGGATCTTATCAAGCAGATCATCCTCACGCCAACTCTTGCTGTCGACCATACTTTGGTAGTCTTCTGGAAATTTCTTGATAGCTTGAGAGAAGGTTTCTGCATAGAGCTGTCCCCCTTTGCTCAAGGGCAGCAAGACACTTGCAAAAAAACTTCTAGCCGAATCATAAGCGTCACCCTTTAGGCTCTCTGTGTCCTCTGAAAACTTTTGAATGGCTGATTGCAAGTCTTGATAAGCCTCCACCTGAGATTGGCACATGGTTGCTACACTCGAACTTTGTAGTTGTGATTGTTCCAAATACATATCAATGCCCATGTCGTTTTTCCTCCTCTCTTTCTAGTTCCCTGCGTCTTTCATAGTAAACCACATCCAAGTCTCCCTCTAACCGGAACTTTTCTTTCTTCAAATCATCCATGTGATAGGTGAGGTCCTCAAAGATTTGGTTTTTAAGTTGGTTTCTTTGCAGGAGCGTTTCTTCCAACTGTCCTGCATATCGGCTCCGATAGGCTGCCTCCCACAAATCACTTTGATAATGGTGACTAGCTCTATCATATCCTTCAAAGGTTTCTATCAGTTCTTTGGTGCGGTACTTCTCTTTTCCATTGTCTTCTAGCTGGTACAAGAGGTCTCTCTCTCTTTTCTTCAACTCATCTAACTTGCTCATGTATGACTCCCAAAACTATTGGCCGCAGCCTTATCTAGCGCCTCAAAATCACTCGCTACAGAGTGCAGTCGTTCTGACGTCAGGGTGACAGCGGCTGTTATCTGACTAGCTAGATTTTGAGCCTTTGTCAGACATTGATGAGCCTTGTTATTCCCTTGAAGGGTCGTTAGGTCATCTTGACTAGCCGCAGCGATTGCTGTTAAAGATTGACAAGCATTTTTAAGCTGAGTCGCATATGTTTGCGCAAGATTTAGATCACTTTTTACTGTTGACATGGCCGTTTTATCCTTTTTCTCATTCCCTAGTGATAGGTTTACTTCATTTAGCTATATAGGCTTATTATACCATGTTTTGAATACAAGCCCTAATTTATACTATATTTGGATAATAGAATAATCTTATAGCAAAAAAGCTACCAAATTTAGAGTAGCTTCATTATCAAGATATACTTAATTGAACACGGACTAAGTAAATTGATAAAACAAAAAAGCCCTCTGAAATCAGAGAGATGATTTGAGCTCGGGCTAAAATCTTAGTGGAAAAGATAAAACTCCTTGTGTTTATCGAACACTGTGTCCTTTCCCTATTTTCATACGGATTTTTGGCGCCCTTAGCATCATAATTCTTGCTGGATAAAACGTTTGTAGACTAGGCGGCAAGCCGAAGATTGTACAAAAATGTTAGTGAAACAAAAAATCTCCCCGAAGGGAGATGATCTGGTTTATTTTACCTTACAGTGCTAGGAACCGTAACCAAAGATTATACTTGAGTATATCGAGGTAAGGTGACAACGCAATGTAAGTGGAAAATAAAGCAGATTAGCGACGAAGTCCTAGAGAGTTAATCAACTCACGGTAACGGTTAACGTCGTTTTTACGCAAGTATGCAAGCAAGTTACGACGGCGACCGATTTTCTTCATCAATCCACGGTAAGTAGCGTGGTCTTTTTTGTGTTGTTTGATGTGTTCGTTAAGGTGGTTGATTTCCCAAGTAAGGACAGCAACTTGAACCTCTACTGAACCTGTATCACCTTCGTGACGTGCATATTGTGCGATGATTTCATTTTTTTTCTCTTTTGAGATTGCCATGATGTTTCTCCTTTTTATTTGGCTTCATCCGAGTGACAGGTTGGCATGCCTGCAACCAAGAAGAAGTTATTTGTCTTTACGACAGTTCTTATTCTACCAAGAAGCAGGGACTTTGTCAACTGATTTACTGTTTAAAACCGTGAATTACTCTACTGATTTCAGGGCTTCGAGCATATCCACTTTTCTTAAGTGGTGATTGACAAAGACGCCCAGTAAAGCCAAAATCACAGTCACTGCTACGATTGGAAGAGCATAGACTTCCTAGCTGACTTGTGGATAAAAAAGTATGGTGGCTGGTGAAATCATTTGGATCAAAAATTGATGTAAATAGTGGCCAGCTATCAAACCGAGAGCAATCCCTACAAGGGATAGAACCATGGTCTCACGGTAGATATAAAGGGTCACTTCTTTATTATGGAAACCGAGAACCTTGATAGTCGAAAGTTCACGAATACGTTCTGCGACATTGATGTTAGTGAGATTGTAGAGGATGACAATGGCTAGTAAAACGGAAACAAGGACAAGGATGGCCATGGTTTTATTGAGAGAACTAGCCACGGATTCAAAGAGATGGATGGCAGTCGCATTTTGGACGACCCCAGAAACAGCTGCTTTTTCCATAAAGATAGCAGCTTCTTTCTCCGTATTGGAAGGTGTTGGATCTTTTAATTTTACTAGGTAGGTATTGTCTTGTGGACTGGTACCGTAGACTTGTTCGTATGTCGCTCGGTTGAGATAAACAAAGTGTCCAACATAGTTTTCAGAAATAGCCACGATCTTGATTTCCTTCCCATCAAGCTCCAGCTTGTCTCCAACCGTAACACCCGCTAGTTGAGCTAGTTTTTGACTCACGACCGCTCCAGCAGTGACCGACACCTCTTGCCCATTTTCCTCTAATGCAATAAAGAGCTTGAAGCTTTCTCTAACTGACTCTTGCCATTTTCAAGGTTGCTTTCAGCAGTTTGGAGCTGTTCTTTCTCCTCTTCTAGGCTCTTTTGACCATTTGCTTTGATGCTTGCTAATCGTTTTTGACCATTATCGGCAAGTAAGTCTTGCAAGTCTTCCTGGTGTTGGGCTCGTTTGGTCCTATAGTCTGATGAAAAAGCATCCAGATTTTTTAAATCATCATAGCGCACACGCGCAATACTGTATACTTCTGTATCAAACTGACTGGCTACAATCACTCCATATCCAGCCAAACTTCCATTTCCACTACTAGCCCCTCCCTAAGTCTTTTTGAGAAAGCATCTCACCCGACTGAACAAATCCAGTAATTGTGATAGTTTGGGACTTTATGACGGACTTTTCTTCTTTCTTGATAAAGGTAATGGTCTGTCCAATCTGATAACGGTCTTTCCAGAAATCAGCCAAGGCAATTTCCTCATCAGCTTCTGGCAGTTGACCTTCCGTCACTTGGAAGGTTGAAATACCCTCAGGCTTGGAATAAAGTCGAACCGCATCTTCGCTATTTTCAACGGTTAGGTCTGCCATATAGCCAAACTCAACACTTGCTCCTTAAAGGGTCTTTAGTTCCTCCTGATCTTCTTTGTCCAAGCCATAATCAGCTATCACTGCCAGATCCAAAGTATTGGCTTTACGGAGATAATCCTCAGCCGTGCGTTCCATATTTGGACTGGTCACTTTGAGTCCTACTAGAGCTAAAGAACCCAGCATCATCAAGGTCAGGATAGAAACAAAGCGTCCCTTGGAAGCAATCACCGACTGGAGCAAGTCTTTTCGATATGTTTTTTCATGCTAATACTCCAATGTATCGATATCCTGCGGATGCTCATTGATTGTCATACTCTTAACCGTAGCATCGCGCATGTGAATCACCCGCTCTGCAATAGGAGCTAGCGCGCCATTGTGGGTCACGATAATCACCGTTGCTCCTTTTTGACGAGATATATCTTGGAGAATCTTCAAGACTTGCTTCCCCGTCTGGTAATCCAAGGCACCTGTCGGTTCATCACAAAGGAAGATTTTAGGATTTTTGGCTATAGCGCGTGCAATGGAGACTCGCTGTTGCTCCCCTCCAGAAAGCTGGGCTGGAAAGTTATTCAGGCGATGACCTAGCCCTACGTCTTTGAGTACTTGCTCGGGATCCAAGGCATCTGTCACGATTTCTGAAGCCAGTTCCACATTTTCCTTGGCTGTCAGATTGGAGACCAGATTGTAAAATTGAAAAACAAAGCCTACATCTTCACGACGATAGTTTGTTCGTTGGTGCGAACTATAGTTGGCAATATTGGCACCATCGATCCAAATCTCCCCCTCATCATTGGTATCCATACCTCCTAGGAGATTGAGAACGGTTGATTTTCCAGCACCTGAAGCACCAAGTATGATAACCAGCTCCCCTTTTTCAATTTCAAAATTCACATCACGATTAGCCACAATCTCTGTATCCCCAACCTGGTAACGCTTGTAGCTGTGTTTCATTTCAATGTAAGCCGGCTCTATAATTTCTGTAGGGGGTAAAGCCAGCATAGGGATTATGGAGCCGATTTTGTTGTAGAAAAAAGCCCCATAAGACCTATAATGAAAAAGTGACCAAACCCTCATTAGAAAGAATCTTATGGAACAATTAAATTTTATCACAAACATACTCGGAATTAAAGACAAGAACATCATAATCTTGGATTATCTGGATGCTGGAACACATAAAGTAATCATCGCTAAGCTAGATTATCCTGCTCCTAAGTGTCTCGATTGTCAAGGACAAATGGCTAAATATGACTTCCAAAAAGAATCTAAAATTCCCTATCTAGAGTGTGCGGGCTACAAAACTCTTATTCAATTGAGAAAACGCCGTTTTCGCTGTAAAGTATGCGGGAAAATGGCTGTCGCAGAGACTTCCTTAGTCAAGAAGAACCACCAAATCTCAACTACCTTCCAGAACATATGAACTGGGATGAGTACAGCTTCAAGAAAGGTAAGATAAGCTTCATTGCACAGGATTTTGATTCAAAAAAGATCGTAGCTATCCTAGATGGACGGACTCAAGCAACTATTCGCAATCATTTCCTTCGCTATTCTAGACAGGTGAGAAGTCGTGTGAAAGTCATTACCATGGACATGTTTAGTCCCTACTACGATATTGCCAGAAAACTATTTCCTTCTGCTAAAATCGTCCTCGACCGCTTTCACATTGTCCAGCATCTCAGTCGAGCTATGAACCACCTTCGCATCCAAATCATGAATCAGTTGGATAGAAAATCGCACGAGTACAGGGCGATCAAACGTTACTGGAAACTCATTCAACAGGATAGCCGTAAACTCAGTGATAAACGTTTTTATCGACCAACTTTTCGCTCACACCTGACCAATAAAGAGATTCTAGAAAAGATACTTGCCTACTCTCAGGAACTTAGAGAGCACTATGAGCTCTATCAACTGTTACTATTTCATTTTCAAGAGAAACAGGCTGACCATTCTTTGTTCTTATTGAAGAAACAATTTCTTCTGTAAATCCTATTTTTCAAACTGTTTTTAAGACCTTTTTGAAAGATAAGGACAAGATCATGAATGCACTGGAACTTCCCTACTCAAACGTAAAACTAGAGGCCACCAATAATCTTATCAAAGTCATCAAGCGAAATGCTTTTGGCTTCCGGAACTTTGACAACTTTAAAACTAGAATTCTCATTGCTTTGAACATCAAAAAGGAGAGAACCAATTTGGTCCTCTCCAGGTTATAACTTTTCATCAACCCACTACAGTTGACAAAGAGCCCACTGTTTATTTGCTGATCATTAATTGTATAACAATTACGATAAATCTTCGCTTTCTTCATGTTTTTCACTATAAATGAGATTAAATAAATCTCTTTTTAAGCTGTCTAACTGCTAAGGTATAGAAGACAAAAATATAAGCACTATTGACAACTAAGAAAAGGATAAATTCAGATAAGGTAAAAGGGACTAAGGAACGAGCTCGATCACCAACAGCAATCTGAGCATAAGGGAAAATTCTAAAAAGACCTTGTCCAATAAAGAGGGTCATAAGTCCTGCCATAGCCAAAATAGCTGATATAAGAATAGGCACTGCGAAATTTTTTAAGCGAATACTAAGAAAAATTTGAATGGTGACAATAGTAATGGTTGCTATCCAACCTGTGATAGACCAAAGCAAAAAGTCCAGTAGATAATTTGCAAAAGGTACCTTCAAAACCAAAGCGCTGATAATATAAAAGAGAAGAACTATCAGTTGACTAATAGCCATGACTAGTGATAAGCTGGTGATTTTTGATAAAATGATACGATTGGCTTTAACCGGAATACTTAATAAGCGCTGCCAGTTTTTATTACTTTCCTCGAATTGACAACTGATGGAACAGATAATCCCGATCAGAATAGGAGTAAATACCTGCGAGGAATAGAAAACTGTTTGTCCCCAAAGGACGTGAGCTTGTGTACCATCTAGGAGCACCTTTCGATTGAGAGCGTAAATCATTGCTCCCAATAAGGACCCAACAAGGTTAAAGAAGATTAGCGTTATCGGAATAGCACTTTTTTTGATTTTTTTAAATTCAAAAATAATCATAATAGATCCGCCTTTCCAATGAGTTTTTTACTGGCAAAGATGCTTAAAAAAATGATAAGCAATAATACGACTAATTTAAAGGGATAAGCATTATCGTATTGAAAAAGATAAGTGTTAGTTCCAGCCACCCGTTTAGCGATTCCCATCATAGAGAAATATTGCCAAGGAATGAAAATACGAATAGGAACTGGTAACGCACCGATACCTATAAATGACAGGAAGGAACCAATTAAGCCTGTTACTACTGTCACACTTGGCTTTGGATAGATAAAAGCTAAGCAAAGATGTAAACAAGACAGAAAGAGACAAACCAAAAAAGTTGTGAACAAAAAGAGACTCAATGAAACAGGTGTCACACTGACCTGCATGCCTTGAATAATAAATTTCAGAAAAAGCGTTTGAATCAAACTGACAACAAAGGCAAAAATAGCCATCACAGTCAATTTAGCTTTAAAAAGTTGCCAAGGACTTTCGTTACTGGTTTGCAAGAGTTTAAAAGTTTTGCCTAGATGTTCCAATTCCAGTAGTCTAGACGCTAAAACTGCAATGAAAAGTGGCAAAATAAAATCATTCAAGTAAGTCATGGTATAAATGGCATTATAGGCCTCATGTGTTTTAGGTAATTCATATTTGATAACAACGCTACTCCAAATCAAGCCCACTGCTACAATAGCAATCAAGGATAGCAAGAAAGACCGTCTTTTTAGTTTGATAAATTCTAATTGTAAATTTAGCATTACAAAACACTTCCTTCCCGTCCTGTCATATCAAGGAAAACATCTTCCAGCGATCGACGAATCATACGAACTTGATAAATATCAACATCATTTTCAACTAAGAGTCGAATAGCAGTGGCTATATTAACTTTATTGTTATCGTTGATAATCAATTTTGGGTCATCATCCAAATTAAAACCATTGAACATTAGTATTCTTTTAGCAGTTACATCATCACTGGTCTCAAACAGATATTTTTCATCTTCTTCAAGGTCAGATAGGTGGCCTTCAAAAAGTAATTGACCATGATTGATAATACCAACAGTTGTAGCCATCTGTTCAATTTCTGAAAGAATATGGCTAGAAACGATGATAGTCATATCGTATTTTTGTGGTAAAGACTTGATAAGCTCACGAATTTCTTGAATACCAGCAGGGTCTAAACCATTAGTTGGCTCATCCAAAATCAGTAATTTAGGAAATTTAACAATAGCTAACGCAATTCCTAAACGTTGTTTCATGCCTAGTGAATAGTTTTTAACTAGCTTGTCTTTTTGATCGAAAAGTTTGACAATCTTTAAGACTTCATCAATATTTCTTTTTGGTAATTTAAGCAATTTTTGGATAATTTCAAGATTTTCATAACCGGTCAAATTAGCATAGTAAGAGGGCTCTTCAATGAGGGAACCTACATTTGAGAGGAGTGATATTTGATTGCTATTAAAGGTTTTTCCAAAGAGCTTAATGGAACCGTGGCTTGGTTGCAACAATCCTAAAAGCATTTTCATAGCAGTACTCTTACCAGCACCATTTGGTCCCAAAAAACCATAAATTTCATTTTTTCTAATATGAATAGAGAGCTGATTAACGGCTACTTCACCTGAAAAATCCTTACTTAATTGGTTGGTTTCAACGATATAATTGTTCATTTGTTTTCTCCTTTAAAAATCTTAGAGTGATGTTATATCCTTTCGCTATTTTCATTATAATGAACCTCCTTTATTTTAACCTGTTCATTACCTTAATTCTTCCTTAATTTTTACTTTAAAGTCCTTGACCAAGGAAGCAATGTGTTATACTAGTCTTGTTGAGGTAATAGTATGAATTATAAAGAAAAGAAGATCTTAATTTTAGACGATAACCCAGAAATTTTAGAAATAGTGCAAGAATCATTGAGCATTGCTGGGTTTAGCAATCTAACAAGTGTACAATCACAAAAAGAAGCTTTGGAGCAATTTGAAGAAAAATCTTTTGATTTAGTTATTTTAGACATTATGCTGCCTGAAGGATCAGGATTTGAAGTTTTAAAGGGCATCCGTAAGACTTCAATGGTTCCTGTTTTGTTTTTGTCAGCAATCTCCGATATAGAAAAACAATATCAGGGCTTTGAGTTAGGGGCAGATGACTATATTATCAAGCCTTTCCGTCCAAGAGATTTGGAGTTGCGTATTCTTTCCATCCTAAAAAGAGCCTATCCCGAAAAGGAAGATACCCTTGTTTTACCTGCTTGCCAGGTGCATTTTAGCCAAGCCTTGATTACCAAAGGAAAACTAGAGATTCAGCTGACAGCTAAGGAATACAGTATTCTTAAGGTCTTATATGATAATAAGAATCGCATTGTCACTTTTGACCAACTCTTAGAAAAGGTCTGGGGATTACAATACCAAGGCTATGATAATACCCTAATGGCTCATATTCGTAAGATTCGACAAAAGATTGAAGCCAATCCTTCTAAACCAGAAAGCTTAATAACGGTTAAAGGTTTGGGTTACAAACTAAAGGTGAATTAAATGGATACCGTTAAATTTTTTACTAAGTTATTAACCAGGTATGTTCTATTAATCTTGGCTTTAATCATAGGACTTGTTTTTGTTTATGGTTTGGTTTTCTCAGCCTATTTTAGTTTCTATGGAAAGGAAAAACCGGAACTACTTTACACTAAAATCGCTCAATCGAGTCAAGAGAATAATTTCAATTTTGATAAAAGCAGCAAAATTGAAATGGATAAACAAAATACTTGGGCTATGGTACTGAATCAAGATGGCAATATTGTCCAATCTTATCATTTACCTAAAGGACTCAAAAGACATTATACCAATGCTGATATGGTTAAATTTTCACGTTGGTATTTAGAAGATTACCCTGTTTTCTCCTATGTACGTGGTCAGCAAATTTTAGTTTTGGGCTATCCTAAAAAGCATTCCTTAGCAAAATTTAATTTCTATGCTAATACGCAATTTATTAGGAATTTTCTCAGTTTGGGACTTGTTTTCTTGGGTATTATTCTTTTACTTATTTTTATTCTTTTGAGCCGATCAAAGTTGCGTATTAAAAAGGAGATGGAGCCGATTATTACTGCTGTCACTTCTTTATCTCAAGGTCAAAATATCGTTCTTAAAGAAAAGGGAAATTTCTCTGAAATTAAGATGGCTCTCAATGAAACATCTCATATTTTGGAAGAAAGCAACACGATGAAAGAGCAATGGATTAGAGGGGTCAGTCATGATTTACGCAATCCTCTTATGCTCATATCAGGTTATAACAGTCAGTTAGAGCAGCAATATGGCAAAGGAAAGCAGACAGAGGAAATTGAAAATCAGATTCAAACTATGAAAGAAATGATTTCTAATCTCAATATGAGCTACTTATTGGATAACCAAAAGCGTCACTCCGAATTTTCCAATCTTGATTTGGTTGCTGTCCTACGAACAGTAATTGCCGATATATTGAATAATTATGAAACAATTACACTTCATTTTGATTTGCCTGCCGAGACAGTGTTGGTAAAAGGAGAGGTAACTTTATTAGCAAGAGCTTTTAGAAATCTCTTGCTTAATAGTATTATGCACAGCGGCTCTAACCAGATTGATCTGACTTATCAATTATCTGATAATAAAGTGCTCATCGTCATTGCGGATCAAGGAGATATTACAGCTCAAAAAATTACTGAGCTAAATCAAAAATCAACTAATTATGAATCACATGGTATGGGAACAGTTATCACCAAACAAATTATTAAATTACATCAAGGTGAAATTGTTTTTTTGGACAATCATCCAGGCTTAAAAGTCACCATTTCTTTACCTTTAGTAAAGGAATAATGGCCTGCCTAAGAACAAGCTTACACTTAGAAAACTAACCATTTGAAGCATTGCGACACATTATTTATCTTCTAAATATTTCTAAATGCTATTTTTGAGGCAAAGTATTCTTTCGTCTAATCATCGTAAATTTTTGATAAATAAGTAGCAATACTATTCTATTTATCAAAAATTTTTCTGTTATACGCAAAAAAAGAGTGAACAAATAAAGTTGCACTCTTTTACTGTTAAAATGTTTTGTCAACAACTATATACGAATTACACTAAAAACGCTTTAGATACTGTCAATAATTATGTGTAAACACTCAAGTAGAGTTATGGAGTGCTAATCAAATAAGCTTTCAAGTGTGTCAGAACATTGACCAAACCCTTTATGGATTCGTTGACTTTGCTTGAAATTATAATCTTCAAACAAAGTAACTAAGTAACGGTCCAGGGCTTCTTCGTTAGGAAAAAGAACCTTCTTTTTCGTTTGACGTTTAATTTCTTTGTTGAGAGACTCAATGAGGTTTGTCGAATAAATGCTGTGCCAAATTTGGTAGGGAAACTGGAAAAAAGTTAAAAGATTATCCGTATTCTCCAGACTTTCCATGACTTTCCTATACTTTGGCTTCCATTCAGCGATAAAGTCCTCTAAAGCTTGTACTGCCATTTCTAAATTTTCAGCACGATAAATCGTTTTTAATTACCCTAGAATAACCACTCGATTAGATCGTTTCACCTTACTAGCCCTTTTCATCAACCCACTACAGTTGACAAAGAGCCTGTAAGCCATCGTCTTTCTCTCTTTCTTACAATTAAGTCACTCTTTACTATCATTTATAACGCTTTTTCAACTAGTTGGAAACCAGAAGCAAAAACAAAAAAGCCTAGGATTCCTAGGCTTTTTTGTTTATAGATTATTTTCCAAGGTAGTATTCTTTTACGACGTTCAATTTTTCATCGAATTCGAATACCAATGGTGGGAAGTTAGGGATTTCTACACCCATGATTTCATCATCTGACAAGTGTTTGATGTGTTTTACAAGGGCACGGATTGAGTTACCGTGAGCTCCTACGAATACGTTTTTACCATCTTTAAGAGCTGGAGCGATTTTATCTTCCCAGAATGGAAGGGCACGTTCCAAAGTCACTTTCAAGTTTTCAGCATCTGGAATAACTGAGTCGTCAAGTGAAGCGTAACGACGATCTGTGTGAGCTGAGTGCTCATCATCACGGTCCATGTTTGGAGGCAATACATCGTATGAACGACGCCAGATGTGAACTTGCTCATCACCAAATTGTTCAGCAGCTTCAGCTTTGTTTTTACCAGTCAAACCACCGTAGTGACGTTCGTTCAAACGCCATGATTTTTCAACTGGAACCCACAATTGGTCAGAAGCTTCAAGAGCCAAGTTAGTTGTTTTGATCGCACGTTTCAATACTGAAGTGTAAGCTTGGTCAAATTCGATACCAGCTTCTTTGATCAATTTACCAGCGTCAATCGCTTGTTGTGTACCTTTTTCAGACAAATCAACATCAGCCCAACCAGTGAAAAGGTTAGCTTTGTTCCATTCAGACTCACCGTGGCGAGCAAAAACCAATTTTACCATTAGATGGATTCTCCTTTAAATTTTCCGAGGTTTTCCCTCGTTTATCTATTCTATTTTACACAATTTTTCACAAAAAAGCTAGTTAAAATCAACTAAAAAGAGAAGAGCTTATCAGTCTTCTCTTTATCACACTATCATAATTGTTCTCGATAGACGATGAAATAGTCCCGTCCAAATAATTGGAAAACTACTACTCTTCAATTACAAATTTTTTCAATGTTCCAAAGTAAAGTGAACCACCAATAATGGTTAGAATTCCACCTACCCATCCCAAAAATGGAATCAAGCCGACCGCACCACCTACAATGAGCAAAACAGAAGGTGCATTCGTAACACGTTCATCATCTTTATAATAAACAATAGCCACAATTCCCAATACTAAAACAGCAATTTTAACCAATGACAAAATAATTGAGAGCCCTGTCAATGTCCCAACTGTTACATCTGCGTCTTCAGTTGCTGCAGCAGCTCCAACAGCCATGATAAACATGATGACTGGCGCTAAAAGCAATACAATTCCTGAAATAAGACCAAAAATAGCGTTAACACGAGCAAGTGTATTTGTTTTCATAATAATCTCCTTAAAATTTTTATAGGTATTATTCTATCATAATTTCTCTAAAAATTAAACAGTCTTATAAAATTTTATAATAAATATTGATTTTTAAAAAATAATTTTAAGTTCTAAAGTCTCTTTATAATTAGTGGAAATATAAAATTATGAGAAAACTGAATAGTTGATTATGTTAATTATCTACACGGACAGGCCAGGAAGAACTTCATTTGAAGAAATGGACTAGTAAATTTTGGCTCTATAATATTTGTAGTGGATAAATCCCCTATAGACTATTTTTGTGTAGAAAAAAAGTCCCATATAATCTATAACGAAAAGCAACCAAACCATCATTAGAAAGAATCATATGGAACCATTATTTAATCTCAAAAGATACCCCAATTTCTAACATTTGGGGTGTAATTTTACCAATTATTCTCAGTTACTACAAAAAATAATTTCTATCTTATTGTAGTTGAGATGTCAAAGCCTTCAACTGTTTTTGCAAATTGTCTCTAAAATCTTTCAATTGTTGAGATAATTTTGATTTATCAGCTTCCTTGATCTCAGTAGACCCTAGCAAATCATACAATTTTTTCTGCGCATCGAATAATTTTTGAGTTGACTCTTTTAGTTTAGTAAACGAATCATTATTTTCCATAGCTGTGCCTTTGAAACCTTCCTCAGCTTTAGTAAAATAATCATCAAAAATCTTTTTATAAAGATCTATATAATCTGCATAAGTGCGCATTGATTCAATCGCATCGTCTGTTACAACCGGTGTATCGAAAGTGATTGTTTCTTTTGCACTATTAGATGTTGCTACTGTCTTCTCATCATTACTTGTTGAAGTATTCTTTGAACTTTGTATTCCACATGCAACTAGAAGAGAAAGAGATAATAGAGCTACTCCTAGACCGATAAACTTTTTTGATCTTTTCATGCTAAAACGCCTCTTATTCTTCTGATTTGAATTTCTTCAATGTTGCAAGGAATAAAGATCCTCCGATAATAGCAAGGATACCCCCAACCCATCCTAAGAATGGAATGAGACTAACTCCACCAGAAACAATCATTAGTACAGACGGAGCTGCTCCTACACGATTATCTCCTTTATAGTAAACAATAGCAATGATACCAAGAACAAGATTTGCAATCTTCAAGGCATTCAAGAGTAAGCCAACACCTGAAACAGCTCCTGCAGTAGCTCCTCCATTAAGAGTTGTAGCAGCTGTGTTTACCGCTGTTCCCAACAAGACAAAAGGACCAATAAGAAGTAAAATTCCTCCCACAAGACCAACGATACCACTAATTAAAGCAAGTGTTTTTGATTTCATAATAAAATCTCCTTTTTTATTTTTTTCAAATAAAATTGTATCATATTTACTAAAAAAAAAAAGTATTTTCTGATATTATAAAGTAAAAATTTGTATAATATGAAATAAAATTGAGTAAATATCAGCAAATATTTGAAGAAAAATTTCCATTTCACTCTTGCTAGTCTCCTTACTTTCTGCTAAAATGATGTCAAAAAATTAAGAAGGACAAGATTATGCCACAAAATCTCTTTAAAGAATTGGCAATCAATTTTGGGAACTGGAAGACGACTGCGTCCTCAATAATGGTATCGAGATTGAGCTGATTTACCGCTCGCTGGACGACTTTGACCAAGACCTGCAGACCGTAATTTTAGAGCACCAAGCTCAGAATTCTTACACCACCTGTATGTGGTACAATCTGCTCCACAGCAAGATTCTCTACGATCGAGACGGTCGCTATGCTGCCCTCCAGAACAAGTACAGCCTGCCCTACCCAGCTGAGCTGAAAAAGAATATCATCAGCAAGCAGCTCCTGCTCCTCGACCAAGCTATGCCAGCTTTTTCAAGACAGATTAAAAAAGCTCTCAAACGCCAAGACCTGCTCAGTATCAATCATCGTAGCAGCGAATTTTTCGCCTCTTACTTTGACGCACTCTTCGCCTTCAATGAGCAGCTCCATCCAGGAGAAAAACGCATGCTCCAGTTCGCAAAAAACACTTGCTCTCATCTACCTCAAAATTTTGAAGACGATATTCAAGATTACTTTCAAAATCTCTACCAGTTAGATCACCATCAGAAAACAGTCCTAACTTTGGAACAAATCCTATCAAATCTTAAGCACATGATTAATGAATCCATTTAGAACTCCAACAGATATAAGCTCATGAAATCTGCTTTTCAGATGATTCATGAGCTTTTTGAATTTTCACAATATATAGCAGATTGAATCTAGAATAGTACAACGAGATTTTTAAAACATTTTTAGAAATTGGTTTGAATTTCCCAACCAATTTGTTTAGTTTTTATTTCATTTCGATATATAATAGAGCCATTAATTGAAACAAGAGGAAAGTTCTAACATTATAAAAACGCATCATATCAGCTGTTCAAAAACTTGATATAATGCGTTTTATAGACTATAAGATTAGTTGTCTTTTCTTCTCAAATTAAGTTTTCCCTAGACTTTTCAACCTTATTTCGATTCAAATCCTTCTGCGACCGCGTCCGCAAAGTTTTCTTCTACGATGCTTGCACAGTGGTCACAGATAACTGCGTGGTAGCTACGTTCTGCAGTAGTTGGATCGATACGACGGCAGCGGTCACATACTTCACCTGCAGCGCGTTCAACTGTGAAGGCTACATCCTCAAAGCTAACTGCGCCTTCTGGAGCTGGTCCTTCTGCAATAGTCAATTCTGACACGATCAAAAGTTGAGCTACATTGCTATCCAATGCTCCAAGAAGCGTTCTCACCACTTCATTTGGATAGACTGTCAAGTGGGCTTCAAGTGATTTACCGATTACTTTTGCATTACGAGCTTCTTCCAAGGCTTTTTGAGCTTGTCCGCGGAAATCCATGAAGGCTGACCATGTATCCAAGATTTCTTCTTGGTTGGCAAAAGTTTCTGCTTCTGGCAATTCTGACAATTGAACAAATTCTTCAGCTTCAAACTCAAGATATGACCAGATTTCTTCTGCAGTGTGAGGAAGGATTGGTGTCAAGAGTTTGGTGATTTTGACAAGAACGTCATAGAAGACTGTCTGCATTTGACGGCGTTCGAGTGATTTGGCACCTTCGATGTAAACAACGTCTTTAGCAAAATCAAGGTAGAAGGCTGACAAATCAACGTTGATAAAGTTCACCAAGGCCTTGTAGATTGTTAAGAATTCAAAGTCAGCATAAGCATCACGAATGGTCTTGACAAGCTGGTTAAAGCGAATCGTCATGTACTTATCAACTGAACGAAGTTCATCGTAAGCTACTGCATCTTGAGACGGGTTAAAGTCAGATGTGTTAGCAATCAAGAAACGAAGGGTATTACGGATCTTACGGTAAGTTTCAGAGACTTGGCTCAAGATATCCATAGAGATACGCACGTCGTTGCTTGAGTCTACACTTGTTACCCAAAGACGCAAGATTTCAGCACCAAATTGTTTTTCAACATCACTTGGAGCAATGGTATTTCCAAGAGATTTAGACATCTTCTCACCTTTACCATCAAGGGTAAAACCTTGTGACAAGATTTGTTTGTAAGGTGCTACGCCATGGTTGGCAACAGATGTAATGAGTGATGAGTTGAACCATCCACGGTACTGGTCAGAACCTTCAAGGTAAAGATCTGCTGGATATTTGAGTTCTG
>CAUVRF010000018.1:0-23289 GCA_963554245.1 uncultured Streptococcus sp. | reverse complement strand
ATGAGGACATACTTCAACAGCAAATTGAAGCGAAGAATACAACCATTTCGACTTATGAATCTATTTTATATAGTTTATATAATCTAAAGGACGTCGATCCTATATATATAAGTAATGTTCGAGGAATTATCTCAAATGCAACGAGTAAGCGAGATGAGTTACAAAGGAAATTAGAAAAATTGCAGTCGTTTGCGAGCTCGACTAGTGGTCAGTTTTCGGATTCAGAAAGCTTACAGACCTTAGTTTTCCAAGGTTTCGAACAAGTTACGAGTGACTTTGGAAAGTTTGATGGCACTTTTAAAGTAGAGGGACAAGCTCCTTGGGCTAATACTATTAATAATGAGTGGACGAAACGTTCTGAGGTAGTTCAAAATTATCAAAATGTTTTAGATAAAATTAAAAATAAAACCGAATTAGATGAGAAGGATATCGCAGCGATTGCAGAGTATGGGAAACGTTATCCAACAGAATTGGCAAAGCCAGAACTATTAAGATTAATTAACGACTCTCCATATAGCAAAGTTAGCGATTTATATAATAAAGCTACAACCGTTTTAGATGCTGCTAATGTTTTGTATTTGGGATCTCGAATTACAAAAGATAATAAAGGAAATTTAATATTTCATCATGGTACAACACCTATTGGGCAAAAGCTAGATAAATTATTAGGCTATGATAAATTTTACAGTCGTAATAGTATAAACCGACGTCACAATTATAGTAAGATTACTACAAATAAGGGAACAAATATTCGAGGTCAGTACGAGGATATGATGCAACCTTTCCGTCCTAATATCATTAAGGCTGGGAAAGATAGTTCACTTTCCTCAGCAACAGCTGGTTTGTCAAACATATTCTCCATACATCCTACTGAAGGGATTAAGATATCGGATAGCTTTAAGAATATGGGCAAATTGGGTAAAGGCATGGCGGCTGCAAATGTGGTATTTTCTGTTGCGGATATTGTAGACGGAATGGGAGAAACACATGATATTGCTGTTAGCAAAAATATGACAGTTGGAAGTGAAAAGTATATAGCTACTCAATTTGGAGGTGTTACGATTGACACTGTTAAGAATGTAGGAATCAGCGCTACATCTAGTATCGGTGGTGTTGTGATAGCTGCAGGGATAGCCACATTAGTGGCTGCAGCGACTCCCTTTACATTATCAGCTGCTGTAGTAGCTGGTAGTGCACTTCTTATAGGCGGTGGTATTAGTTGGGGATTAAATGAACTTGATAAACACACTGGATTTTCTAAAGGGCTTAAAAAATGGTGGGCAGGAATTGTAGGAGGATAAGATGAAAGAAAGATATTATGAATTTTTGAATATACTGATGACAGGTCATAAACCAGTGAGAAATTTGAATTTCTATCTTGTATTTTTAGTCGAAATTCTATTTACTTCAGTAGTACTGATTGTTTCTATATTTACTAAGAATCAAATGCATAATCTTAGTATATTTTTGATTCATGTTACTATTGTCCATATGGTAATAGTACTGCTTGCATTTTTATTGTTTCAAAAATTTTCCGCTTCAAAATTATTACAATCAGTTCCGACGACTTCGTTTCTTTTTCTTCATTTCGAGTTTCTTTTTTTGAGCTCTATATTCTTTGGGGAACAGTATTTATCGATATTCTTTCTTTGCATTGGATTGAGCTTTGCTTTTCAAGTGATAAACTTTTTTTATCAAATATCAATTGTTCCAAAAGTAAAACAAATGCCAGATACTGAGCATAAGAAGAATTTGTTACACTTACCAGCCCTTATTGTAATATTAACGTCAGCAGCAATTGTAGTCATAGCACGATTGTTTATGTTGTCTGGAATATATATTATCATCGGTTTAGTAGGGCTGAGTATTTCATGGAACTCGTTCTTTATTCTCGGATATACTCAAGTATTCACCGGTTGGAGAAAGAAAAGCACGAATAACTTTATTTACAAAGGAGAAATAAAATAAAATTAATGAGAATGGCTAGTAGTAGCATAGATCATGCTAGGAGGATAAGATGAAAGAAAAATATTATGAATTTTTAAATATGGCAGTTGTGGATTCTAGTCCTATAAAAAACTCTGACTTTTTAAGGGCTTTTACAATTGAAGTAGTATTTGCTTTATTGATATTTATAGCGTCTATTTTTATAAAAGGTGAGGTGCACGATGTGAGTATGAATATCTTTCACATTGCCATTTATCATCTATTGGTTTTGTTGGTCATGTTTTTGATATTCCAAAAATTTTCCAAATCAAAATTATTGCAATTGATTCCAGCTAGTTCCGTGCTCATTTCTCATGTTGAATTACTTTTTGGGAGTTCTTTATTTTTAGGGAAGAACTACTGGTCTATCTTTATTATGCTAATTAGTTTGAGCTTTATTTTTCAGATACTAACCCTTGTTTACCAGTTGTTAATTGTTCCTAAGGCTAAGACCTTACCATCTGGAGAATTCAGGAAGACAATGTTACATATTCCTTCTGTTATTCTTTGTTTATTAGCAGCAATTTTAGCAATTATAGCCCGTTTATTTATGTTGCCAGTGGAATATATTGCTACTAGTATTGTAGGATTAGGTATTTCATGCCTTCCGTTATATTGGCTTGAGTACGCACGAGTATTCACCGGTTGGAAAAAGAAAAGCACGAAAAACTTTATTTATAGAGGAGAAATAAAATGAAATTAATTAGAATAGATATCAGCAATATTGCTTATACAGAGAAAAAAGTTCCTATGGAATCTTTTCTAGATTTGATTGAAAGTTGTGAAAAATTATTATTTGAAACAGGGGTCTATAAAAATGGTCCGACCACGATTGAAACTTGTTTGAGCACTTTTGGAAAGCCAGGAGAAGCCTCGTTTAAGGTCTATATTCCGACAAATATTCCAATTGAAGGAAATGATGAATTTCAATATCTAGAACATTTTACAATTAAGCAGTGTGTCTCTGATGTAACTCCATTTGATGAACATTTCCTTCCAAAAATTGAAGAAATGAAGCAGTATATTCATGATGAGGGATTAGAAATGCTGGGAGATACAGTTTTTCTGTCTATTTTCCCAATATTTGGACAGCACTTTGTTGAAATGAATATCCCAATTAAGGAGATTACAGATGCTATTTAAAAACGTGGGAGAATACCAAGATATACAGTATAGAAATGTTATCTCAAGGTATTATACAGTATCGCAAGAAGAGATGCCGGACACTTATAACGCTTTTTTAGAAGAAGTAAGAAAAGCAGGATATACGCTTCGAGGACCTTTCTTTTATACGATTAATTCCAAGTTAGAAGAAAATCAAGATGTGTTGATGGAACTGTTTATCCCAGTAGAAGAAGAGTATATTGAAGATGCTTTGCCAGAAGACTTTTTGTATCACAGTCTGTTTCAAGTTTTAAATACTGTTTCAACTAGAATTTTAGAACCAGATGATGAGTCAGTGAAAGAGGGGATAAGCTTCTTAGCTGGTTATATCTATTATCAGGGACATTGTGAGTTGACCCCTCCCTTCTTTTTCACCACAATCTCTGATGGGAAAGTCTATACAGATATAAAAGTAGGTGTGTTAAAAGAGACTTTTTCAGGTATTCAGTCTATTGAAGAAATATTTGGATGGTAAATGTGGAATTAAAATTTAGTCACTGCATGTATTGAGTGGGTTGGGAAATGTATCAGATGAACAGATTTGTCAAAAAGTATATCGTTCATGTTAGGAGCTTATAGAGGATATGCTGGAAATGTTTTATAGATATCCCAGTTTATTTTAAGAATTATCCTTTCTCTGTAACGGATGCAGCTAAGGATGTCTTCATAAAATATATATGAAATTGGTCAAGGCTTGCAAACGACAGGAGTGGAGTTGATGGTAAAGAAAAATAGAAAAAATAAAGCAAAGATTACTGATATAGAAAGAGAAAGATACCACGGGCCTTTGATTACACAGGGTGTCAGTTTAGGTTATATTAAATTATATCCATGGATTGCTTTAGCATTAACTGGTTTTCTGTATGTGGGTGGAACTTATGAAGACAATCTAGGCATCTTTAAAGGACTTTCTTTGTTTTGCGGTGTTGTGAATATATTAGGTATTATCATTTCCTTTATTCCCTATTTGGTAAACGCATGGAAGACTTTAACATATTATTTGATAGCCCTTACAGTGTTAAGCTTAGTGATAGTTACAAATTTTATTTGTTTACTAATAGTTATTTCAGACGGTAGTTCTATAGGAGCTAGGGAGATATATCAATCCCCTCTCACTCCATTTTATGTAATATTGATGATGTTCCTTTTTATCTTTGCTTGTGGCCTCTATGCTTGGTACTATATCCCAAAGAATCAGGGGAAAGTCTGGGCTTTTAATCAAGTAAAAGAGGAAGATAGAAAGAAAACATGGTGGAATAATGTTGCTATAGCTTTTGCTGGGGCAACAATCATTCCCGCCCTCCTAACGGGTTATATTCAGAATGCCTTTGGTATTTTATTGGGAATTTTGTTGACCTTGACTTTGCCGGCTGTCATGGTAGATGCAGTTTATGCAGCTATTTATGTAAAAAAGCACCCTAATAGCGATGGATTAGTTTAGAAATGAAACCGTTTGTAAATATCTAAGAAAGGTGCACTTAATTTGCCATTCAAGGGAGATGAAAATTTCTTGACTTCTATACTATAATTGTAATCGCCGATTTAGCTCAGTTGCTAGAGCAAGAGAATCGTAAAGTCTAGGTTACAGGTGAACATATGACTGAAGATTTGCAAAATTAGATATGTAGGAAATAACCGTTAAGACTAGTTCTTATCGGTTATTTATGTTCTTACACAACATTGTTATTGTATCAATTATGTCTATTTTTGTGATGTTGCTAGTGCTTCAACTTGATTGCTACTATTTTTGATGGTGTGAATGTGCTTATAATGTATCTCAGTTAAGTACGAAATTTTTATATCTTTTTTAACACATATTAAAAGTAAAATTAATATCCCTTAATTTTTCTTGACTTAAATTTTTTTAATTGATATACTATTTTTCAGAGAGCTAACAATTATATATAAATGTACTACTCTATTTCCTAGATAATACTTAGTAAAACTTTTTATAACAAAGGCTAGCAAAGTTAAAGTTTTCTATCTATTGGAAGTTAAATAAATATGTAAGGAATTAAAATGAAAAAAAGTACAGTATTGTCATTAACCACAGCTGCAGTTATTTTAGCAGCATATGTCCCTAATGAGGTAGTCTTAGCAGATACATCTAGTTCTGAAGATGCTTTAAGTATCTCTGATAAAGAAAAAGTAGTAGATAAACAAAAAGAAAACAAAGAAAAACATGAAGATATTCATAATGCTATAGAAACTTCAAAGGATACTGAAGAGAAGAAAACAACAGTTATTGAGGAAAAAGAAGTTGTTAGTAAAGAATCTGTGATAGACAATAAAACTAACAATGAAAAAGCAACAATCAAAAAAGAAGATTCCAATCAATACAAAGGAGATAATGCAAACTCGTCTGCAAGTAAAGACACGGAAAATCCCAAAAAAGAAGATAGAGTTGTCTATATTGCTGAATTTAAAGATAAAGAATCTGGAGAAAAAGCAATCAAGGAATTATCAAATCTTAAGAATACAAAAGTTTTATATACTTATGATAGGATTTTTAACGGTAGCGCTATTGAAACAACCAAAGATACTCTGGACAAAATTAAACTAATAGAAGGTATTTCATCGGTTGAAAGGTCACAAAAAGTCCAACCTATGATGAATCATGCTAGAAAAGAAATTGGAGTTGAAGAGGCAATCGATTACCTAAAATCTATCAATGCACCATTTGGGAAAAACTTTGATGGTAGAGGTATGGTCATTTCAAACATCGATACTGGGACTGATTATAGACATAAAGCTATGAGAATAGATGATGATGCCAAAGGCTCAATGAGATTTAAAAAAGAAGACTTAAAAGGTACTGATAAAAATTTCTGGTTGAGTGATAAAATTCCTCATGCTTTCAATTATTATAATGGTGGTAAAATTACTGTAGAAAAAGCTGATGATGGAAGTGATTATTTTGATCCACATGGGATGCATATTGCTGGGATTCTTGCGGGAAATGATACTGAAAAAGATATCAAAAACTTTAACGGAATAGATGGAATTGCGCCTAATGCACAAATTTTCTCTTATAAAATGTACTCTGACGCAGGATCTGGGTTCGCGGGTGATGAAACAATGTTTCATGCTATTGAAGATTCGATCAAACACAATGTCGATGTTGTTTCGGTATCATCTGGCTTTACAGGAACAGGCCTTGTAGGTGAGAAATATTGGCAAGCTATTAGAGCGTTAAGAAAAGCAGGCATTCCAATGGTCGTAGCTACAGGTAACTATGCAACTTCTGCTTCAAGTTCTTCATGGGATTTAGTGGCAAATAATAATCTGAAAATGACCGACACTGGAAATGTAACACGAACTGCAGCACATGAAGATGCGATAGCAGTTGCTTCTGCTAAAAATCAAACAGTTGAGTTTGATAAAGTTAAGATTGGAGGAGAAAGTTTTAAATACAGAAATATAGGGGCCTTTTTCGATAAGAATAAAATCATAACAAACGAAGATGGTTCAAAAGCTCCTAGTAAATTGAAATTTGTATATATAGGCAAAGGTCAAGACCAAGATTTGATAGGTTTGGATCTTAAGGGCAAAATTGCAGTAATGGATAGAATTTATACAAAGGATTTAAAAAATGCTTTTAAACGAGCAACGGATAAGGGCGCACGTGCCATTATGGTTGTAAATACTGTAAATTACTACAATAGAGATAATTGGACAGAGCTCCCAGCTATGGGATATGAGGAGGATGAAGGAACTACTAGTCAAGTTTTCTCAATTTCAGGAGATGATGGTGTAAAGCTATGGAATATGATTAACCCTGATAAAAAAACTAAAGTCAAAAGAAATAATAAAGAAGATTTTAAAGATAAATTGGAGCAATACTATCCAATTGATATGGCAAGCTATAATTCTAATAAACCGAATGTAGGTGATGAAAAAGAAATTGACTTTAAGTTTGCACCTGACACCGACAAAGAACTGTATAAAGAAGATATTATAGTCCCAGCAGGGTCTACATCTTGGGGGCCAAGAACAGATTTACTTTTAAAACCGGATGTTTCAGCACCTGGTAAAAATATTAAATCCACTCTCAATGTCATTAATGGTAAATCAACTTATGGTTATATGTCAGGGACTAGTATGGCAACTCCAATCGTGGCAGCTTCTACTGTTTTGATTAGACCAAAGTTAAAGGAAATGCTTGAAAGACCTGTATTGAAAAATCTTAAGGGAGATGACAAAATAGATCTTACAAGTCTTACAAAAATAGCCCTACAAAATACTGCACGTCCTATGATGGATGCAACGTCTTGGAAAGAAAAAAGTCAATACTTTGCATCACCTAGACAACAGGGGGCAGGGCTAATTAATGTGGCCAATGCTTTGAGAAATGAAGTCGTAGCGACTTTTAAAAACACGGATTCTAAAGGCTTGGTAAACTCTTATGGTTCTATTTCTCTTAAAGAAATAAAAGGAGATAAAAAATATTTTACAATTAAGCTTCACAATACATCAAACAGACCTTTGACCTTTAAAGTTTCAGCATCAACCGTAACTACAGATGCTCTAACTGACAGACTCAAACTGGATGAAACATATAAAGATGAAAAATCTCCAGATGGGAAGCAAATTGTTCCAGAAATTCACCCAGAAAAAGTCAAAGGAGCAAATATCACATTTGAGCATGATACTTTCACTATAGGTCCAAATTCCAGCTTTGATTTAAATGCGGTTATAAATGTTGGAGAAGCTAAAAACAAAAATAAATTTGTAGAATCATTTATTCATTTTGAGTCAGTGGAAGAAATGGAAGCTCTAAACTCCAACGGTAAGAAAAGAAACTTCCAACCTTCTTTGTCGATGCCTCTAATGGGATTTGCTGGGAATTGGAACCACGAACCAATCCTTGATAAATGGGCCTGGGAAGAAGGATCAAAATCAAAAGCAATGGAAGGTTATGATGATGATGGTAAACCAAAAATTCCAGGTACCTTAAATAAGGGGATTGGTGGAGAACATGGTATAGATAAATTTAATCCAGCAGGAGTTATACAAAATAGAAAAGATAAAAATACAACATCCCTAGATCAAAATCCAGAATTATTTGCTTTCAATAACGAAGGAATCAACGCACCTTCATCAAGTGGCTCTAATATTGCTAAAATCTATCCTTTAGATTCAAATGGAAATCCTCAAGATGCTCAACTTGAGAGAGGATTAACGCCTTCTCCACTTGTATTAAGAAGTGCAGAAGAAGGGGTGATTTCAATAGTAAATACAAATAAAGAAGGAGAAAATCAAAAAGACTTAAAAGTCATTTCGAGAGAACACTTTATTAAAGGAATTTTAAACTCTAAAAGAAATGATGCAAAGGGAATCAAATCTTCTAAACTAAAAGTTTGGGGTGACTTGAAATGGGATGGACTCATTTATAACCCTAGAGGTAGAGAAGAAAATGCACCAGAGAGCAAGGATACCAAAGATCCTGCTACTAAGATAAGAGGTCAATTTGAACCAATTGCAGAAGGTCAATATTTCTATAAATTTAAATATAGATTAACTAAAGATTATCCATGGCAGGTTTCCTATATTCCTGTAAAAATTGATAATACAGCTCCTAAGATTGTGTCTGTTGATTTTTCAAATCCTGAAAAAATTAAGCTGATCACAAAGGATACTTATCACAAGGTCAAAGAGCAATACAAGAATGAAACTTTATTTGCGAGGGATCAGAAAGAACATCCTGAAAAATTTGACGAGATTGCCAACGAAGTTTGGTATGCTGGAGCTGCTCTGGTTAATGAAGATGGAGAGGTTGAGAAAAATCTTGAAGTAACTTATGCAGGTGAGGGTCAAGGAAGAAATAGAAAACTTGACAAAGATGGAAATACCATTTATGAAATTAAAGGTGCAGGAGATTTAAGAGGAAAAATCATTGAAGTCATTGCACTAGATGGCTCTAGTAATTTTACAAAGATTCATAGAATTAAATTTGCTGATCATGCTGATGAAAAGGGAATGATTTCCTATTATCTAGTAGATCCTGATCAAGATTCATCTAAATACCAAAAGCTTGGCGAGATTGCCGAATCTAAATTTAAAAATTTAGGAAATAGAAAAGAGGATAGTCTTAAAAAAGATACAACTGAAGTAGAAAATCATCAAGAAAATGAAGAGTCTATCGAAGAAAAATCTAGCTTTACTATCAATAAAGCCATTTCAACAATTAGAGACATTGAAAGCAAAGACTTAAAGAAACTTATTAAAAAGAAATTTAGAGAAGTTGATGACTTTACAAGTGAAACTGGTAAGAGGACAGAAGAATACGATTATAAATACGATGATAATGGAAATATCATTGCTTATGACGATGGTAGCGCCTTAGAATATGAAACTGAAAAACTTGACGAAATCAAATCAAAAATTTATGGTGTTCTAAGCCCGTCTAAAAATGGACACTTTGAAATTCTTGGAAAGATCAGTAATGTTTCTAAAAATGCCAAGGTATACTATGGAAATAACTATAAATCGATAGAAATCAAAACGACCAAGTATGATTCCCATTCAAAAACGATGACATTTGATTTATACGCTAATATTAATGATATTGTGGATGGATTAGCTTTTGCAGGAGATATGAGATTCTTTGTTAAAGACGATGATCAGATAAAAGCTGAAACGAAGATTAGAATGCCTGAAAAAAATAAGGAAACTAAAGCAGAATATCCCTATGCATCAAGTTATGGGAATGTAATAGAATTAGGAGAAGGAGATCTTTCAAAAAATAAACCAAATAATTTAACGGACATGGAATCTGGTAAAATCTATTCTGATTCAGAAAAACAACAATATCTATTAAAGGATAACATCATTCTGAGAAAAGGCTATGCACTAAAAGTGACTACCTATAATCCTGGAAAAACGGATATGTTAGAAGGGAATGGAGTCTATAACAAGGAAGATATAGCAAAAATCCAAAAGGCCAATCCTAATCTAAGAGTTTTATCAGAAACAACAATTTATGCTGATAGTAGAAATGTTGAAGATGGAAGAAGTACTCAATCAGTATTAATGTCGGCTTTGGACGGCTTTAACATTGTAAGGTATCAAGTGTTTACATTTAAAATGAATGATAAAGGGGAGGCAATCGATAACGATGGAAATCTTGTGACAGATCCTTCTAAACTTGTATTATTTGGTAAGGATGGTAAAGAGTACACAGGAGAGGATAAGTCCAATGTAGAAGCTATAAAAGAAGATGGCTCTACGTTATTTATTGATGCAAAACCAGTAAATCTTTCAATGGACAAGAACTACTTTAATCCATCTAAAACTAATAAAATTTATGTACGAAATCCAGAATTTTATTTAAGAGGTAAGATTTCTGATAAGGGTGGTTTTAACTGGGAGTTGAGAGTTAATGAATCGGTTGTAGATAATTATTTAATCTACGGAGATTTACACATTGATAACACTAGAGATTTTAACATTAAGCTTAATGTTAAAGATGGTGACATCATGGACTGGGGGATGAAAGACTATAAAGCAAACGGATTCCCAGATAAGGTAACAGACATGGATGGAAATGTTTATCTTCAAACTGGCTATAGCGATTTGAATGCGAAAGCGGTTGGAGTACACTATCAATTTTTATATGATAATGTCAAACCAGAAGTAAACATTGATCCTAAGGGAAATACTAGTATCGAATATGCTGATGGAAAATCTGTAGTCTTTAATATCAATGATAAAAGAAATAATGGATTCGATGGTGAGATTCAAGAACAACATATTTATGTTAATGGAAAAGAATACAAATCATTTGATGATATTAAACAACTAACAGATAAGACACTAAACATTAAGATTGTTGTAAAAGATTTCGCAAGAAATACAACCGTAAAAGAATTCATTTTAAACAAAGATACGGGAGAGGTAAGCGAATTAAAACCTCATACGGTGACTGTGACAATTCAAAATGGAAAAGAAATGAGTTCAACGATAGTGTCGGAAGAAGATTTTATGTTACCTGTCTATATGGGTGAATTAGAAAAAGGATACCAATTTGATGGTTGGGAAATTTCTGGTTTCGAAGGGAAAAAAGACGCTGGCTATGTTCTTAATCTATCAAAAGATACCTTTATAAAACCTGTATTCAAGAAAATAGAGGAGAAAAAGGAGGAGGAAAATAAACCTACTTTTGATGTATCCAAAAAGAAAGACAACCCACAGGTAAATCCTAGTCAATTAAATCAAAGTCATATAAAAGAGGACTTACAAAGAGCAAATCATTCACAAAAATCTGATTCAACTAAGGATGTTACAATTACAGTTCTTGATAAAAACTTTGAAAATAAGAAGGAAGTCTATCTTAATGAACAAGCGAACATAGCTAATAAACATACTAACATTGATAGTAAGTCGGATACTAACCATTCTGACAGGTTGCCAAAAACCGGAACAGTTAGAGCAGTTCTTACACCATTCATTGCTGGAATATTGTTTATAGTAGGAGCACTTCTTGGATTGAAGAAAAAAGATTAAGATTAAGACAAAAGCTATAGATAAAAACTGACTGAAGACTGAAAAAATTAGATATGTAAAAACAGCCGCTAAAAATTTTTAGCGGTTGTTTATATTATTTAATAGGATTGTTATTGCATCAATCACCTCTGTTTTTTGTGGTTCTGGTATTTGTTCAAGTTGATTAATAATATTTTCAATTTCTTTACTTTGTTCTGGAAACTCGAAATTAAAAAATGTTTTTTCATCTACTTCAAGAGCCGAAATGATTTTATTTAACGTTTGTATTTGAAAATTATATTTTTCATTTTCTATGTTATGGATATGTTTAGAGCCTAATCCAGCCAATTCTGAAAGTTTTTCTTGGCTAATTCCTTTTGATAGTCGTAAATATCTAATTCTTTTTGCGATAAAAGTTTGTAAGTTGTTTTGATTCATAGTTTTTACCTTTATTTATTATTTTAAAGATAAACATTATAAATAATAAGTAGTATAAATTACACTTGTAAAATAAAAAAGTATTGATTATTACACTTTATAATGATAAAATAGTGTAGTAAAACTATAAAAATAAGCTCACTTTATTAGTTTTTAAAGGAGAAAATGATGAAAAAATTGCAAATACTCACAACTTCAACAGCGATTGCGCTTGCATCTGTTGGTGGAACTGCATTTGCTCAAGAAGCTCAAGCGACTCCAGTACCATCTAACACTGCTGTCAATGAACCTGCTCTTGTTACTAAACCACAAGTGAAACCACTTGAGAAGAGTGAAGTTCCTGTGCCATCTAGCGTGAAACCTGCTCTTGACGCTCAAAAAGCTGTTGTCAAAAAAGCTGAAGCTAAGATTGACACAGCTAAAGCTGATGTGAAAGCAAAAGAAACTGCTGTTGCTTCAACTGAGAAAGAAGTAGCTACAGCAACTCAAGCTGTCAAGGATGCTGAAGCAACTACTGCTCAAGCAACACCTGAAAAAGTTGCTCAAGTCAAAGAAGCTCAAGCTAAGAACCTTGAAGCTCAAACTGCTAACCAAAAAGCAACTGAAGCTACAAATGAACAAATCAAAGCTGAAAGTAAAGCTCTTGCAAAAGAACAATCAGACGTGGCAAGTGCTCAAGCTAATCTTGACCAAGCTACTAAAAATGTCAAATCAGCTGAACAAACTGTTACAAATGCAGAATCTGCTCTTGACGGAACTGGACTTGCAAATGCTGAAAAAGACTTGAAAGACGCACAAAAAGGTGTCAAAGATGCAGAAGCTACAGTCGCTGACGCACAAACTGCGTTCAAAAATGCAACAAAAGCAGATGCAGACCGCGACGAAGCTATCAAATCAGCTGAAACTGATGTTAAAACTAAAGATGATGCTGTCAAACTTGCAAAAGAAAAATTGACAACAGCTGACCAACATGATAAATCAGTAGACGCTAAATTGCAAACAGCTCAAGATGAATTGAAAAAAGCTGAAGACGCATTGAAAAATGTTGATACTGTAGATATCGCAGACTTGACTCAGTTCAAGAAAGATAAAGCCGAAGGCGACTCAGACTTCATGACTGACTCTGGTGCTACTGTTATTGAAAACTCTTCAACAAAAATCAGTGAAGCTGATAAGAATAAAATTGTCGATTTCAGAAATATTACAGAAGAACAAAAACAAGAACTTGCACTTTATAATTTGAAAGTCGTAAATGCAATCCGTAAACAACTAGGATTGAAAGAACTTGAATTGAATACTGGTTCAATGAAAGCAGCTCAAGACCAAATGAACAAATATATCGCTAGAAATAAAAACATTATGACGGATGGTCATTTACCTGGCGATTACTTTGGTGAAAATGGTGGACCTATCGCTCTTGCTAAACATGGAACATCATTGAGCATGTACAGAGTTAAACAAGAAATCTACAATGTTGTAATGTCACAAGCTTTCGCTGATGCTCCATCAAAATGGGGACACTCAAACAATATTCAAAAAACAATTTCAGACTTTGGTGCATCATTTGGTATCATCGATGGTGAACTTTACAGCATTAACGTATTTGGTGTATATTCTGGTTCAAAAATCAAAGATGAAAAAGACACAGCTACCCTTGAAAAAGCTGTAGAAACTGCAAAATCAAACTTTGAACAAGCTACTACTGCATCAGAAAATGCTAAGAAAGCTTTGACAAAAGCTTCAACTGATTACGCAAGCGCACTTAGCTTGAAAACTGAAGCTGAAAAAGTCCTTGTTGACGCAATGGCTACACCACTTCAAGCCCAAGTTGCTGAAAACAACCTACGTTTGGCAAACATTGCTCTTGAAAATGCTAAGAAACGTGAAGCTACAGCAAGTGAAGCAGTTGATAACTTCTCAGCAAGTCTAGCTGACAAGAAAGTTGCTCTTGAAAACGCTCAAAAAGCACTCAAAGAAGCTAAAGATGTTCAAACAACTGCGTCACAAGCTCTTGAGAATACTACAGCTAAACTACAAGCTCAAGAAGCTAAAGTTGAAGCTTTGAACAAACAAAGTGCCAAACTTCTTGCCGAAAAAGATGCACTCGTAAAAGAAGCTAAGAAATTGGCTGAACAATTGCAAACATACTTGGACGCACCTGTTAAACTAGCAACTGCTCAAGATATGAAAGCAAAAGCTGAAGCTAAACTTGAAACAACAAAAGCTGAACTCACTACGGCACAATCTACTCTTGAAAACTTGTTGTCTGCATACCGTACAGAACACGCTAAGTTAGTAGATTTGCAAACAGAATATGAAGCACTCGTTGACCTTGCAGAAAAAGCTCAAGAAAATGTTGTTGCAACACTTCCTGACGGAACAGTAATTGCTGTCCCTAAAGTAGCTCCAACTGCTGAAGCACTTCCTGAAGTCAATGTTGACGAATTGCAAAAAGCTCTTGCTACGGGTAAAGAAGTGACTTTGGATGCTCAAGGAAACGTTGTTGTGAAGGAAAAACGTGAAACATACTCAGCCCCAGCTGTTAAAGCAGTAGAAAACGAAAAAATGAGTTACTCACGAGTAGAAAAAGCAAAAACTTTACCAAATACAGGAACAAAAGAAAGTAATACAACTTTGCTTGTTCTAGCAATTCTGTCAGGATTTGGAATATTATTAAAGAAAAGACAAGGAAAATAAAAGATGGGATTATTTACAGATTCATTAAAAGTTAGTTCTGGTTTAACACTTGGACATGCAGCAACAAAAATTGGTATCCAGAAAACATTGTCAGCGGCTGAAGAGAGAGCAGCAACAAAGTTTAAAACTTATCAAGCTAGATTTTTTGACCCTATTGTACGTGAAGATTTGTGCCATTTAGAAGTTGATGGTCATTTAAAAGAAAAAAACTACCCTTTCCCTGAAAAAGCAAGTGTAATAAATATTTCAGTACTACAAAAGGATATTCAACACTTAACGAAAGAATTTAATATGGAAAAATTAGTAAACTTTATTAAAAGTCATCCATTATTTACAGCTTTTATTATTTTGTTATTAAGTGTTCCAATTGGTTTATCAGATATTGGTTCAGTATTAAGTTTTTCAGCGATTGTTTTTGTAGTTAGATTGATATTTGCACGACCTAAAAAATTTAAAAAAGTATTAATAGAAGACGCTAAACAATACTGGAAAGTTAGGGAGTACATAAGACATGCATTAGAAATGGGAGAATTAACTCCACAAGCAAGTTTGAAAAAATTATTAAATGCTAAATTAGTACAACGTTTTCCAGATACTATTGAAGAAATTGAAGCTCATGCATTTAATTATAAGCATGGACTGTAATTAAACAAAAAAATCTTCTTATTACAGATAGGAAGATTTTTTGAATTTTACCAATTTCACAAAATACGGTATCGAACTATATATTAAAAATTGTGCTTTTACAATTGTAGTAAAAACTCAAGATTTATTTGATGAAGTACAGACTAATTTTCTCAAATTGAATCCTAATAAGCGTGAAATAATATCTTGATTTAATCACTTTTTGGTTATTTATTTTAAGTATAGTCTATATGCAATATGATAAGTAAATACGCCTATTATAATTTTTATAAATATAAGTGAATAATACGAAAGAATAGCTACCTTTGATTATCATAGTTAGACTATAAAAATATATAAAATTCTTAAAAATTATGGTATAATTTATGTTAATAAATTCGATATAGAGTTTAATGGATGATTCTATTGATGCCAATATTTAAGGATTGGTTGATTGGTTTTCTTTTGAAAATCCATCCATTCATGGGTACTGATAAATCTTGCGAATTTGTCTAAGATATAGGTGAAATATAGTGAAAAATGGGAGGAATACTATGACTAAGAAAAATTTTAAAGAGACAAATGATTCTAAATCAACTGTCTCGAAGGTAGTGAAAGGAACTTCTCCATCTAAGATTAGGGGCAAGTTTTTTAAAATAAAAGTCTATATTGGCATGTACTGCACCCCAAAAGTTAGACAGAAAAAATCTAACTTTTGGGGTGTTTTATTATGAAATTGAGTTATGATGATAAAGTTCAGATCTATGAACTTAGAAAACAAGGATATAGCTTAGAGAAGCTTTCAAATAAATTTGGGATAAACAATTCTAATCTTAGGTACATGATTAAATTGATTGATCGTTATGGAATAGAAATCGTCAAAAAAGGAAAGAATTGTTACTATTCTCCTGAACTAAAACAAGAGATCATTGATAAAGTTCTTCTTGAGGGGCATTCACAAATTAGGGCGTCTATGGATTATGCTCTTCCAAGTAGTGGATTACTTTCGAATTGGCTGGCACAATACAAGAAAAACGGGTATACTATTGTTGAGAAAACAAGAGGGAGACCACCTAAAATGGGACGTAAGCCAAAGAAGAGATTTGAAGATATGACAGAATTAGAACGTCTTCAAGCAGAAAATGAGTACTTGAGAGCGGAGAATGCCATTCTAAAAAAGTTGAGAGAACTCCGATTGAGGGACGAAAAGAAGCAAGAAGAAAAACGGAAATTGTTCAAGGACTTGTAACAGAGTTTTCTTTAGATATCCTTCTAAAGATTATTAAGCTTGCCCGTTCAACTTATTATTACCACTTAAAACAGCTGGATCAAAGCGATAAAGATTATGATATTAAAGCTGAAATTCAGTCAACTTATACTGAGCATAAAGGAAATTACGGCTATCGTCGCATGACTCTAGAATTACGAAATCGTGGCTTCGTAGTGAACCATAAGAAGGTGCAGCGTCTGATGAAAGTACTTGGTTTAACGGCTCGAATTCGCCGTAAACGGAAGTATTCTTCCTACCAAGGAGAGGTTGGCAAGAAAGCAGATAATCTTATTCAACGTCAATTTGAAGCAACCAAACCAATGCAAAAGTGCTACACAGATGTGACAGAATTTGCCATTCCAGCAAGCAGCCAAAAGCTTTATTTATCACCAGTTTTAGATGGCTTTAACAGCGAAATTATCTCCTACAATCTTTCTACTTCGCCGAACTTAGTACAAATGAAAGCTATGCTAGAACAAGCCTTTACAGAGAACCATTACGAAAATACAATTCTCCATAGTGATCAAGGATGGCAATACCAACACGATTTTTATCATCATTTTTTAAAGAATAAGGGAATCCAACCATCTATGTCACGTAAGGGAAATAGTCCAGATAACGGTATGATGGAATCTTTCTTTGGCATTCTTAAGTCTGAAATGTTTTATGGTTATGAGAATACGTTTCAGTCACTTGAACACTTGGAACAAGCTATTGTAGACTATATTGATTACTACAACAACAAACGAATTAAGGTAAAACTAAAAGGACTTAGCCCTGTACAATACAGAACTAAATCCTTTGCTTAAATTAATTGTCTAACTTTTTGGGGTCAGTACAGCATTGCTATTAGTCTTTTGGTTGTTGCAATCCTAGCAAGTATCTTCTTATTCTCACCTAACGCAAAGAAAGAGTCAAATGAAGCCATTTCTTCAGTTGCTAAAAAAGAGAACACAAGTAAAGAAGCGATAGATACTTCGAAAGCGTCTGAGAATGAGAAGAAGAAAGAAGAGGAGATTCAAAAACTCAAGGAACAGCTAACCAGTTTAGATAGCAAGGTCTCTGAGTCAGAGAAGTTAGTTGACAAGCTAAAAGAAGAAACTGCAGTTCCGAAATTGGATATTGTAGCACTAAGAAATAATGATTTATCTAGTTTGAAAGGCACATGGCGTACACCGTCGGGTAATGAATATGTCATTAATGAGTCTGGTGAAATGTATGCAACTGGTTATAGCAATGGTCAAAAATTTGAATTTACTGCTGAACTAAAAGGTTCAAAAGGTCAAGATCGTCGTAACTCTGAGACAGTATCTCTTAGTGCATGGGTAAAAGGTTCTGTCGCAGGAGGATTTGTGGTAGTTGCCGTACCAAGTGGAGTTATCATGAAACCTGGTGATGATGGAAAACTAACAGATAAAAGCAATCATGACGAGGATAGACTGTTTGCAGGACAGCAGTATGAAGCGATGTTGTCGAGACCAGAAGATGTTTACTATCGTGTAAAACCAGATACTAGTAAACTTGAGGAAGAAGAGAAGAATTTAGCTCAACTACAGGCTGAACGCGAAGCAATCAAAACTTCTCTAGAATCTAAGGAAAAGAAAAATACGAACTAGAAAAACTAGTTTAGAATCTAACTTTCGATTGTTTTAGTTCAGAAATACTGTTGCAATCGCTAGAATGAAGAAGCTCATTAGGGCTTCTTTTCTTTTATCTTAACACTTCAACCACTTAGACTGATATAGAGACCAGATAGGCAAAAGAACTTGTTCTTGAAACTGACCTCTGCTATAATGATTTTTATAAGGGACGTGAAGGATCGATAACAGATAACTCAAGTTCCTAAAAAAGAAATTGGAGATAAAAATGAAAAAATTATTAGGTATTGGATTCTTGCTAGTTTCAGCTTTGGTTTTGTATTTTGGTTCTGTTGGATGGCCAAGTTTGGATGTCAACCTATGGTCACTGATTCCGGTAGGTCTGTTCCTCTTTTTCACTCTAGAGAATTTTTTTAAAAAAGACTACAAGGCTAGTCTGATGTGTTTAATTATTGCTTTTATCATTGCAAATGCAATTTTAGACCTTTTGCCAATTTCAAGTGGCTTGGTAATTGGAGCGGGCGTACTAGCTTGCATTGGTATTGGATACCTCTTTCCTGATAAAGATACAAAAGAAGACAAATAGAAAAGGCCTCGAGGTTTCTCGAGACCCTTTTTTACTTACCAGCGTAATATTTTTGAATTCCTTTCACGATACCTGCTACAAGCTTATCTTGATAGTGGCTATCTCGAATCTGTTGATTTTCAGCGAAATTATCTATATAACCAAGCTCTAGGAGGACGGCTGGTTTAGCAGTTTCTCGAAGAACGGCAAAGCTTCTTTCCAATAAACCAGCATCTTTAGCACCAGTTTCAGCTAACAATGAAGAGTGGATAGCTGCTGCGAGGCGCTTGCTCTCACTCATACGGTCAGGATGGTTATGCCAGTATGGGTTGATTTTACTTGGATAATCAGGATCATCACTATAGGAATAGGTTTGAATTCCACTAGCTCTAGAGTACGCGCTGCCAGTCGCATTGAAGTGAATACTAATAAAGATATCAGAGTTAGTCTTGTTAACCATACGAGAACGCTCTGTAACAAAATCTACATCAATATCACTATCACGTGAAGTAAGAACTTTGTAGTCAAGTTCTTCTAACTTTTTGCGTAATTTACGATACACCTGCATGTTGAGGTCTTTTTCAGCGACATTGTAATAGTATGCACCTGAGTCTCTTCCACCATGTCCTGGATCTAAAAAGATGGTTCTACTGTATTGGCCTTTTACAAAACCAACTTCTTTTGAGACCTCAGAAATCCATTGACCATTTTTGTGGAATAGATGGTCTTTACCGTCAATTTTGTAAGTTCCGGAAACATAATGTCCATTATCATCTAAGTAGTAGCGAGCCTTATAAGTGTCGTCGTAAATCCACTCTTTTTTAGCCATATAACCACCAGCTTTGAGATAGTAAGCTCCAATCCATTCTTTTGATGCATACATTCCACCACGCTTCAAAAAGAACCAGCTGTTATAGTTTTTATCAAATATCCATTCATTATCAGCCATGGCTCCATTGGTTTTTAGATAATAGCTTCCCGACCATTTATCGGCTAACATAGCTCCATCTTGAGCAAAAGAATACCAAGAACCGCTGATTTTTTCCCATTTGTTTTGGACAAATTTTCCAGATGCGTTCGCATAGAACCAGGTATCTTTAATTTTTACCCAGCTATTTTCAGCCATAGCACCACTGTTATTAAATAGGTAGCCCTTAAATGTAGTTGAGCTCAACATGATTCCCTTTTTATCAAAGTAGTACCAAGAACCATTGACTTTCTCCCACTTGTCCTGAGAGATTTTTCCAGAGGATGTGGCATAATACCAATTTTGGTCGATTTTTGCCCAGCCGTTTGTGGCCATAGCTCCACTTTTGGTCAGTAAATAGTTATCAAAAGTTGTATTACTAAGCATGATTCCATCTTTGTCAAAGTAATACCAAGCACCACCAATTTTCTCCCATTTATTCTGAGAAATTTTTCCAGAAGAATTAGCGAAGTACCATTTTCCATTGATAAAGTTCCAACCGTTTTCAGCCATCACTCCATCTTTATTGAAAACATAACCATCAAAGGTTGTATTGCTTAGTCGATGGCCATCTTTATTGAAGTAGTACCACTTTCCTTGGATTTTTTTCCAGTTAGTAACAGGTTTGTTGTGTTCGTAAAAGCGCCAGTTATTATTTTCTTCCTGCCAACCTTCTTTGACTTTTTCAACTTTTTCTTCTTTTTTTACTTCAGACTTCTTCTCTTCTGTAGCAGGATTTTTTTTCTCTATTTTTTCTTCTTTATCATCAATTTTAGAAGAATTGTCTGTTTTTTCGACCTTCTCTTTCGATTTTTCTTGGTTTTCGATTTTTGAAGTACTTGAATGAGGAATTGTTACATTTTCTCGTACTGACTCTGCTTTATTTTCTTGAGCTTGGGCAGTTGTTTGAGTGTATCCTAAAATAGATAAGGCAACTGCACTAGCAAGTAAAACCTTTTTCATATTAAACTCCTTTTGTTTTTTTGCTTATTATAATAAAATCTTGCTGATTTCTCAACTATCAAACTGAACTTCTTCTAGTAGATAGTCTATAAAGCGTTCGCCCATCTTAGATAGGCTGGTTTTTTCATGCTGGATATAGACCAGCTCAATTGGGTCATCAATATCCAGTGGGATAGAAACGATATTGTCTCCGTTGAGGTTGCTGTTCAAAATCCCTGTCGCAATGGTATAACCATCCAAACCAATCAAGAGATTAAAGAGGGTAGCACGGTCGCTGACTACGATAGATTTTTTGTGGTATTCCTGCGAGAGAATCTCTTCTGAAAAGTAGAAGGAGTTATGAGTTCCTTGGTCATAGCTGAGGTAAGGGAAGTTTTCTAAATCTTCCAGTTTCACCTTGTCTTTCTTGGCCAGAGGATTGGTCTTGCTGACAAAGATATGAGGCTGAGCTGTAAAGAGATGGTGAGCTAGCAGGTGGTTGTCATCCAGCATTTTGGTTAAAACATCACGGTTGTAGCTGTTCAAAAAGAGAACACCGACCTCACTACGGAAGTTCTTGACGTCATCGATAATCTCCCAAGTCCGAGTTTCACGAAGAAAGAGCTCATATTTCTCCATATCACTTTTCTTGAGCAGAGAGACAAAGGCATTGACTACAAAGGCATAGTGTTGAGACGAAACGCTAAAGAGTTCGCGGTGGGCGACAGGATTTTTATAACGTTCCTCCAGAAGTTGGGTTTGCTCGACAACCTGACGGGCATAGGAGAGAAACTCCATCCCATCACGGGTCAAGGTGATACCCTTGGGATTGCGGATAAAAATTTCAATACCCATTTCATTTTCCAAATCTCTCACAGCATTGGAAAGACTCGGTTGAGTGATAAAGAGTTGCTTGGCTGCCTCATTCATGGAGCCAGTTTCGACGATTTTGATAATATAATGTAATTGTTGAATTCTCATGTTTTTATTGTACCACACTTGCGTCAGAATCGCCAAAGAAGATAGGAAAATCAGGAGCATTGTGTGAGTCTCTTCTTGAAAAAAACACAAAATTTTGCTAGAATGAGTCTTATGAAAACATTCTATGATGTGCAGCAATTCCTCAAACGATTTGGTATTATTGTTTACATGGGAAAACGCTTATATGATATTGAACTGATGAAGTTGGAGCTCTCTCGAATTTACGATGCAGGGTTGATGGACAAATTAGACTATCTAGAGGCAGAAGCAGTTCTTCGCAGAGAGCACAAGGTAGAATTGGATTATATTGAGAAAAATGGAGAAAAGAACTAATGGTTACTTGGATTTTGTGGGCACTAATACTAGCAATGTTGGCGTGGATGGGCTTTAACTATCTCCGTATTCGTCGTGCGGCTAAAATCGTGGACAATGAGGAATTTGAAGCCTTGATTCGTACGGGTCAATTGATTGATTTGCGCGACCCAGCTGAATTCCACAGAAAACATATACTTGGTGCACGCAATATTCCTTCAAGTCAGTTGAAGACTAGTCTTGCAGCCCTTCGTAAGGATAAACCAGTGTTGCTTTACGAAAATCAACGTGGACAACGAGTGACCAATGCAGCACTTTATCTGAAAAAGCAAGGTTTCTCTGAGATTTATATCCTTTCTTATGGATTGGATTCTTGGAATGGAAAAGTGAAGACTAATTAACATAAGCTAAATTCTCAAACTAAGTTCCGCTTTGGGTAGACAAGTGGACGTTTCTTTGAGAAGTTGCTATAATTAATATGATAAAAAACTTATAGTATTATATAGACAAAACCTATTTCTTTTGATATAATTTAGTGGTAATAATTTTAGGAGTTTCATAATATGAAAGAAAAGAAGAAATCTTCCCTTGTTTTAGGTATCCTATCTATCGTTCTTGGTTTGCTATCTCCAATCGTAGGTCTCGTTTTGGGGATCATTGGTCTAGTCTTGGCTAATTCACATCAAAAAGAATCTGAATTAGACTATAAAACAGAACGAATTCTTAATATCGTAGGGATTGTAGTTTCTGTAATTAACTGGGTTGCAGGACTCCTCTTAATGATGCACTAATCAGGATTCTAACAAAAAAAGCTTTATTTTTAAAAGCTTTTTTGTTTTATCCACTCTTCTCGGTTCAAGAACCGGATAACATAGTGTTAACATTTTTCACCCAATTGATAAAGCCGATTTTTATGGTATTATTCATTTGTGTTTAGTTTAAGGAGTTTTTAGAAAAAGAAGAAAAGAAAAAAAATCCACTTTTGGTGGGTATTCTGTCTATTGTTATGAGTTTATTATTTGCTTTGGGAGGTATTCTTTTAGGTATCGCTGGTATTTTGTATGCTAACGAACTTCAAAAAGAATCTGGACTTGATTATAAAACAGAAAGAATTGTGGCTGTAGTAGGTATTGTTCTTTCTGCTCTTAACTGGATTGTTGGAATTATCTTACACATGAGTTAAAGAAGATTAAAAAAGCTTTAAAAATGTACTGACCCCCAAAAGTTGGACAAATAATTATTGAAAGGATTTAGTTCTGTA
>CAUVRF010000017.1:0-23614 GCA_963554245.1 uncultured Streptococcus sp. | reverse complement strand
ATATCACTGGTATTGCAACGGGTTACCGTGATTTGGACCATATGACGACAGGTCTTCATGAGGAGGAATTAATTATTCTAGCGGCGCGACCAGCAGTTGGTAAGACGGCCTTTGCCTTGAACATTGCTCAGAACATTGGGACTAAGTTGGACAAGACGGTTGCCATCTTTTCACTGGAAATGGGTGCGGAAAGTCTAGTAGACCGTATGTTGGCGGCCGAAGGCTTAGTGGAGTCCCATTCTATCCGTACAGGTCAATTGACTGATGAGGAATGGCAAAAGTATACCATTGCCCAAGGGAACCTAGCCAACGCGAGTATCTATATTGATGATACGCCAGGGATTCGGATCACGGAAATTCGCTCTCGCTCACGTAAACTGGCTCAAGAAACAGGCAATCTAGGCTTGATTTTGATCGACTACCTACAGCTTATTACAGGGACTGGTCGTGAGAACCGCCAACAAGAAGTCTCTGAAATTTCTCGTCAGTTGAAAATCCTAGCTAAGGAGCTAAAGGTTCCAGTCATTGCTCTCAGTCAGTTATCTCGTGGTGTGGAACAGCGTCAGGATAAGAGGCCAGTCTTGTCTGATATTCGTGAATCGGGTTCTATCGAGCAGGATGCGGATATCGTAGCCTTTCTGTACCGTGACGACTACTACGATCGTGCAGGTGAAGAAGAGGAAGGAATTCCAAATAACAAGGTAGAGGTTATCATCGAGAAAAACCGTAGTGGAGCTCGTGGAACGGTGGAATTGATTTTCCAAAAAGAATACAATAAATTTTCAAGTATCTCAAAGAGGGAGGCATAAGATGTCAGATGCATTTACAGATGTAGCCAAGATGAAAAAAATCAAAGAAGAGATCAAGGCACATGAGGGACAAGTCGTTGAAATGACTTTGGAGAATGGTCGTAAGCGCCAAAAAAATAGATTGGGTAAGCTAATTGAGGTGTATCCATCTCTATTTATCGTTGAATTTGGGGATGTTGAGGGAGACAAACAGGCCAATGTCTATGTCGAATCCTTCACCTACTCAGATATCTTGACAGAAAAGAACTTGATTCGCTATCTAGACCAAGAATCTTAAAATGAAGTGAGCTTTGCTCACTTTTTTCTTTTTCTCTCGAATAGTATAAACGAGGGTAACCTCGGAAATTTATATTATTAAGGAGAATGAATGACGTTTTTTAAATCAGGAGTTAAGAAGAGTAGATGTACTCAGTTGAGTGTAGGGCTGGCTACTTTGTTCGTTACGAGTACCTTTTTGTTTGGTGGAGAATCGGTTCAAGCCGATAGTGTAGCGCGTGGAGATGATTATCCGCTTCACTACAAAAATGGTAGTGTTGAAATCGATCAGTGGCGGATGTATTCTCGCCAGTGTACCTCTTTTGCGGCCTTTCGTTTGAGTAGTGTAAATGGCTTTGAGATTCCCCCTGCCTATGGAAATGCAAATGAATGGGGACATCGTGCAAGGCGAGAAGGCTACCGTGTGGATACTAAGCCAGAAGTTGGGGCTATTGCTTGGTCGACAGAAGGTTATTATGGGCACGTGGCCTGGGTATCAAATGTATCAGGGGATACGATTGAGATCGAAGAGTATAATTATGGGGTTCGAGAAAAGTATAACCGTCGAAAAGTCAAGGCTAGTTCGATGACAGGTTTTATTCATTTCAGGGATTTATCTGCTAGCCATAGTGCGGGTGAGAATGCTCGTAGCTCAGAGCTTCCGTCCAGCGGGACAATAGTGTTCACGGGGAAATCACCTATTATGGACCAACCGTCAAGTACAGGACATGTTATTGACTACTATTATGCTGGTGAGAGTGTGAGTTATGATCAAGTTCTTGAAAAGGATGGATATAAGTGGCTCGGCTATCTATCCTACAGTGGTTCTAGAAGATATGTGCAGTATGAAAAGTTAAGCAATACAGAGAATGGGTGGAAAAAAGAAGAAGGGAGTTGGTATTACCGAGAGAATGGTAAGCTGGCGACAGGATGGAAAAAAGTTAACAGCAATTGGTATCATTTAAAAGAAAATGGGGCCATGTCAACTGGCTGGATTAAGGATGGCTCTCACTGGTATTATCTAAAGGCTTCGGGTGAGATGCAGACGGGCTGGCTTAAAGACAAGGGAACTTGGTATTACTTAGAGGAATCTGGCCGGATGAAAGCTAGTCAATGGTTCCAAGTCTCGGGGAAACATTACTATGTCGATGCTTCGGGAGCCTTAGCTGTTAATACGATTATTGATGGCTACAGACTAGACAGTGATGGGGTAAGGATAGGAAGTGTTTCTTAAACATCATACAAGCTTTCTTCTTGTTCATAAAATTTTAAAATGGATATCGAATTAGTTGACGTTCTTTAAATAGTATAATATAATAACATTAAAAACTATAAAAGGGGCTTTGTCTAATGGACAAGAAGAAAGTTATTTTAACAAGTTTAGCAAGTGCAGCTGTATTGGGTGCTAGTGTACTCGTTTCACAGCCTTCAGTAGTTAAGGCAGATGAAGGGAAAGCAGAAGAGCAGGCAGTTGTTCCTGCACAACCACAAGCTGGAACAGAAGGGGAGAGCGGTGCTCAAACTGAAAAGGGATCAGAAAACGCTAGTCCAGCTAATCCTGGTGCGACAAATCCAGCTAAAATGACCAAAGAAGAGTTGATGAAGGCTTTGGATGAACTTGAGGAACAGGCTATTAGTGATATTAAGGATAAGGAAGCAATTGAGGACAAAGAGGCTGCAACTGAAGCTGTGAAGGAATATATCGGTAAGATGTATATTTCAGACACTCTTGAGTCTGGAGAGCTCAGCCTAGATAATATCATCGCTGAATTGCCAGAAGGTGCAGAAGATAAGGCTGTGGTAACAGGTCCTGAAGCTCAAACTAATAAAAAATTATCTACTGAGGAGAAGGCTCTACTAGACCAGGCTAAAAAAGATGCCAAAGAACAAGTTTCTCAAGCGACGGATGCTCTGGTTCAAGCCCTAGCATCTCTTGAAAATGCTGTAATTGAAGACATTAAAAAAGACGCTTCAATCACCGATAAAGAAGCGGCTATCAAAGAAGCCAAAGAAGAGATTGGTAAAGAAGATCTTTTGAAGGCTATCGCAGATGAGGATTTGGAGATTGGTGATGTTATTGTAGACTGGCCAGCAGATACAAGAGAGCACAAAACGGCAGCTGAACCTGTATCAGAATTCACAGATGAAGACCAAGCTAAGCTAGACGAAGCTGATAAAGAGGCTCAGGTTGATGCAGCCAAAGTTCGCTCAGATTTAATCGCTACACTAGAAAAAATTGAAAAATCAACCATCGATGACATCAACAAAGATGCTACTATCACTGATAAGGAAGCAGCGATTAAGGCGGCTAAAGAAGTGATTGGCAAAGACGGCATCTTGAAAGCTATCGAGGAAGGCGATATCGAAGCGTCCGATTTGTTAGATGATTTCTTAGCAGAAGACAGTGACCAGGTGACACCAGCCGAAGCGACGAGCCAAGAAGATTTCTCAAGTCAAGACCAAGCTAAACTGGCTGCAGCGGACAAGGAAGCGGCGGAAGAAGCAGCAAAAGTTCGCTCAGATTTAATCGCTACCCTAGAAAAAATTGAAAAATCAACCATCGACGACATCAACAAAGATGCTACTATCACTGATAAGGAAGCAGCGATTAAGGCAGCTAAAGAAGTGATTGGCAAAGATGCTATCCTGAAAGCTATCGAAGATGGAGATATCGAAGCGTCCGACTTGCTAGATGATTTCTTAGCAGAAGACAGTGATCAGGTGACACCGGCTGAAGCAAAAACTCAATCTCAACTTTCAAGTCAAGACCAAGCTAAACTGGCTGCAGCAGATAAGGAAGCAGCGGAAGAAGCAGCAAAAGTTCGAACAGAATTGCTTTCAACTCTTGAAGGTATCGAAAAATCAACCATCAACGACATCAACAAGGATGCTACTATCACTGATAAGGAAGCAGCGATTAAGGCAGCTAAGGAAGTGATTGGTAAGGAAGCTATCTTGAAAGCTATCGAAGATGGCGATATCGAAGCGTCAGATTTGTTAGATGATTTCTTGGCAGAAGACAGCGATCAGATGACACCGGCCGAAGTGAAGAGCCAAGAAGATTTCTCAAGTCAAGACCAAGCTAAACTCGCTGCAGCCGACAAGGAAGCAGCGGAAGAAAATAGTAATGCGAAAAAACTTGAGCTAAGTAAATTAGAAGAGCAAGTTGCTAAGATTAAAGCGCAATTATCAAGTTTACAAGTTTCTGGTGACAAGAATAGTCAAGTCAAAGACTTGCAACAAGCTTTAGCAGACTATGAGGATGCTATTAAGACTCTAAGCAGTGTCATGTCGGCTGTTCTTGAAATTGAAGACTTTAAAGGTGGGGTGAACGCAGTAGAAGCTGCAACTGCAGAGTTGCCAGAATACAACAAAGGTGCAAATGCGGTAGAAGCTGCTGTAAATGAACTCCCAGCCTATGGCGAAAGTGGCGCTCCAGCAGTAGCGAATGTTCCAGCTTATGGAGAAAGTGGTTCCCCAATAGTAAACAATGCTCTGCCTTATGCAGAAAGTGGCGCTCCAGCCGTAGCGAATGTTCCAGCTTACGGAGAAAGCGGTACCCCAATAGTAAACAACACTCTGCCTTATGCAGAAAGTGGCGCCCCAGCCGTAGCAAATGTTCCAGTTTACGGAGAAAGTGGTACCCCAGTAGTAAACAACACTCTGCCTTATGCAGAAAGCGGTGCCCCAGCCGTAGCAAATGTTCCAGTTTATGCAGAAAGTGGTGCTCCGGCAGTGACTACTATTCCAGCCTATGCTGAAACGATTGAAGCTGCAGTAAATGAAGTTCCAGAATACACTGGCAGTGTAGCTCCTTTGGCTACAAGCCCTACTCTTGGAACTGAACAAGATCGTACCTACAAAGCGCCTGCAGCAACGGATGAACAACTCCTTCCAAATACAGGAAGCCAAGATGCTTCAGCAGTTGCATCGCTAGGATTTATTGGTCTCCTTCTTGGTTTGCTACCATTTGCAAAGAGAAAATTGAACAAATAAATCGCATGAAATCAATAAAAGAAAAGGATTTGAATAGTCCTTTTCTTTTTTATGGTGAAATAGGAACAAGTCCACGTTTTTCAGCTCTTTCCGATGGTATTTTTCCCCTCTTTCCTTTATAATGGGTGTATGGACAAGAAAAAATTATTATTAATTGATGGATCTTCAGTTGCTTTTCGAGCTTTTTTTGCGCTCTATCAGCAGTTGGATCGTTTTAAAAATGCTAATGGCCTTCATACCAATGCAATCTATGGCTTTCAACTCATGTTGAATCATGTCTTAGAGCGGGTTGAGCCCAGTCATGTTTTGGTAGCCTTTGATGCAGGTAAGACGACTTTTCGAACAGAGATGTATGCAGACTACAAAGGTGGCCGTGCTAAAACTCCAGATGAGTTTCGTGAGCAATTTCCCTTCATTCGTGAGTTGTTAGACCATCTTGGAATTCGCCATTATGAATTGGCCCAGTATGAAGCTGATGATATCATCGGGACCCTAGGTCGTTTGGCTGAGAAGGATTCTTTTGATGTAACAATCGTTAGCGGAGACAAGGACTTGATCCAGTTGACGGATGAGCATACGGTGGTCGAGATTTCCAAGAAAGGTGTGGCTGAGTTTGAGGCCTTTACGCCAGACTATCTTATGGAAAAAATGGGCCTCACACCAGCTCAGTTTATCGATCTTAAGGCCCTGATGGGGGATAAGTCCGATAATATCCCTGGTGTCACGAAAATCGGTGAAAAGACAGGTATCAAGCTCTTGCTGGAGCATGGCTCGCTCGAGGGTATTTATGAACATATCGATGGGATGAAGGCTTCAAAGATGAAGGAAAATCTCATCAATGACAAGGAACAAGCCTTCCTATCTAAAACCTTAGCAACCATTGATACTCAGGCACCGATTGAGATTGGCCTTGATGATTTGGTCTATAGTGGCCCAGATGTGGAAAATCTCGGGAAATTCTACGATGAGATGGGCTTCAAACAGCTTAAACAAGCTTTAAATGTGTCATCGACGGATGCGCCTGAGAGCTTGGATTTCACTATCGTTGACCAAGTCAGTCAAGATATGTTGAGTGACGACTCTATCTTTCACTTTGAACTTTTTGGTGAAAACTACCATACGGATGATTTGGTTGGTTTTGCTTGGTCTTGTGGGGATAAACTTTACGCTACAGATAAACTTGAGCTCTTGCAGGAGCCGATTCTCAAGGAATTTCTAGAAAAAACACCTCTGAAAGTGTATGACTTTAAGAAAGCTAAGGTTCTTTTAAATCGCTTGGGCTTGAACCTACAGGCCCCTGCTTTTGACAGTCGCTTGGCCAAATACCTTCTCTCTACTGTCGAGAACAATGAAATTTCAACCATTGCGAGTCTCTATGGTCAGACTTATTTAGTCGATGATGAAACTTTTTACGGCAAGGGTGTCAAGAAAGCCATCCCTGAGAGAGAGAAATTCTTGGAGCATTTGGCTCGCAAGGTTGCAGTATTGGTTGAGACTGAGCCGGTTTTACTTGAAAAACTCAGTGAACATGGACAGTTAGATCTCCTCTATGACATGGAGCAACCTCTGGCTTTTGTCCTTGCCAAGATGGAAGTTGCTGGAATCAAGGTCAAAAAAGAGACCCTGCTTGAGATGCAAGCTGAAAATGAGGTCGTCATTGAGCAACTCACTCAAGAGATTTACGAGTTGGCTGGTGAGGAGTTTAATATCAACTCCCCTAAGCAGTTGGGCGCGCTTCTCTTTGAAAAACTCGGTCTTCCTCTAGAATACACTAAGAAAACCAAGACAGGTTACTCGACAGCCGTGGATGTGCTAGAGCGTCTGGCTCCTATTGCACCGATTGTTAAAAAAATTCTAGACTACCGTCAGATTGCTAAGATTCAGTCTACCTATGTGATTGGCTTGCAGGACTGGATTTTGGATGATGGTAAGATTCACACCCGCTATGTGCAGGATTTGACTCAGACTGGGCGTTTGTCTAGTGTGGATCCAAACCTCCAAAATATCCCTGTTCGCTTGGAACAAGGTCGCCTCATTCGTAAGGCTTTTGTGCCAGAGTGGGAGGATAGTGTCCTTCTTAGCTCCGACTATTCACAGATTGAGTTGCGCGTTTTGGCGCATATCTCTAAGGATGAGCACTTAATCAAGGCCTTCCAAGAGGGAGCAGATATCCATACTTCGACAGCTATGCGTGTCTTTGAAATTGAACGTCCTGAGGATGTGACGCCAAACGACCGTCGCAATGCCAAGGCTGTCAACTTTGGAGTGGTTTACGGGATTTCAGATTTTGGTTTGGCGAATAATCTTGGTATTAGTCGTAAGAAGGCAAAAGCCTACATTGATACCTACTTTGAGCGTTTTCCTGGGATTAAAAACTATATGGAAGAAGTGGTGCGTGAAGCGCGTGATAAGGGATATGTAGAGACCCTCTTCAAACGTCGTCGAGAGCTACCAGATATCAATTCGCGCAACTTTAACATTCGTGGTTTTGCGGAGCGGACAGCCATTAACTCCCCTATCCAGGGATCGGCAGCAGATATTCTCAAAATTGCTATGATTCAGCTAGACAAAGCTCTAGTTGAAGGTGGCTATCAGACTAAGATGCTCTTGCAAGTGCATGATGAAATCGTCCTTGAGGTTCCGAAATCAGAACTAGCAGCCGTCAAAGATCTAGTGAAACAAACCATGGAAGAAGCCATCCAACTCAGTGTTCCCCTTATCGCAGATGAAAATGAAGGGGCAACCTGGTACGAGGCTAAATAAGAAAGTTAAGAAAGAGTTTGAAGCATTTGCCTTCAAACTCTTTTTCATAGTTTTCTGTAAGCAGTTTCCTTGACTTTTCCTTGTATTTGCGTTACTATATGTCCATATAAGATATGGGAGTCTGTGTACAGTCTGAGAGGAAGTGTTAAACTTCGACCGCACCTGATCTGGGTAATGCCAGCGTAGGGAACGATACTTAGCCGAATTCTGCACCTTTTCCATATATGGAAGGGGTTTTCTTTTTGTCAAAAGGAAACCTGAGAAAAGGAGGTTTTTATGAAAGCAAGCATTGCCTTGCAAGTCTTGCCCCTATCACAGGGGATTGATCGAATTGCTATTATCGATCAGATTATCGCTTATCTGCAAGCTCAGTCTGTAACCATGGTGGTGACACCATTTGAAACGGTCTTGGAAGGAGAGTTTGATGAGCTCATGCGCATTCTCAAAGAAGCGCTTGAAGTAGCCGGGCAGGAGGCAGATAATGTCTTTGCCAATGTCAAAATAAATGTAGGAGAGATTTTAAGTATTGATGAGAAACTTGAAAAGTATACTGAGGCGACAGATTAGTCTTTTGGGCTTTCTAGGAGTCTTGTCAATCTGGCAGTTAGCAGGTTTTCTTAAACTTCTCCCCAAGTTTATCCTGCCGACACCTCTTGAAATTCTCCAGGCCTTTGTTCGTGACAGAGAATTTCTCTGGCACCATAGCTGGGCGACCTTGAGAGTGGCTTTACTCGGACTAGTCTTAGGACTCTTGATTGCCTGTCTCATGGCGGTGCTTATGGATAGTATGACTTGGCTCAATGACTTGATTTACCCTATGATGGTGGTTATCCAGACCATTCCGACCATTGCCATAGCGCCTATCTTGGTCTTGTGGCTAGGCTATGGGATATTGCCCAAGATTGTCTTGATTATCCTGACGACAACCTTCCCTATCATTGTTAGTATCTTGGACGGTTTTAGGCATTGTGACAAGGATATGCTGACTTTGTTTAGTCTGATGCGAGCCAAGCCTTGGCAAATCCTGTGGCATTTTAAAATCCCTGTCAGTCTGCCTTACTTTTATGCAGGTCTGAGGGTCAGTGTCTCCTACGCCTTTATCACAACCGTGGTGTCCGAGTGGCTAGGAGGTTTTGAAGGTCTTGGTGTTTATATGATTCAGTCTAAGAAACTGTTTCAGTATGATACCATGTTTGCCATTATTATTCTGGTGTCGATTATCAGTCTTCTAGGGATGAAGCTGGTCGATATCAGTGAAAAATATGTGATTAAATGGAAACGTACTTAAAAGAAGCGTTTTTTAAAAAGAAAAGAGGAAATGAAAATGAAGAAAACATGGAAAGTGTTTTTAACGCTTGTAACAGCTCTTGTAGCTGTCGTGCTTGTGGCCTGTGGGAAAGGAACTGCTTCTAAGGACAACAAAGAAGCAGAAGTCAAGAAGATTGACTTTATCCTAGACTGGACCCCAAATACCAACCACACAGGACTTTATGTAGCCAAGGAAAAAGGTTATTTCAAAGAAGCTGGAGTGGATGTTGATTTGAAATTGCCACCAGAAGAAAGTTCTTCTGACTTGGTTATTAACGGAAAGGCACCATTTGCAGTCTATTTCCAAGACTATATGGCTAAAAAATTGGAAAAAGGAGCAGGAATTACTGCCGTTGCAGCTATCGTAGAGCACAATACATCAGGAATCATCTCTCGTAAATCTGACAATGTAGCTAGTCCAAAAGACTTGGTTGGTAAGAAATACGGAACTTGGAATGACCCAACTGAACTTGCTATGTTGAAAACCTTAGTAGAATCTCAAGGTGGAGACTTTGAAAAAGTAGAAAAAGTACCAAACAACGACTCAAACTCGATTACACCGATTGCCAATGGAGTCTTTGACACTGCTTGGATTTACTACGGTTGGGATGGTATCCTTGCTAAATCTCAAGGTGTAGATGCTAATTTCATGTACTTGAAAGACTATGTCAAGGAGTTTGACTACTACTCACCAGTTATCATCGCAAACAACGACTATTTGAAAGACAACAAAGAAGAAGCTCGCAAAGTTATCCAAGCTATCAAAAAAGGCTACCAATATGCTATGGAGCATCCAGAGGAAGCAGCTGATATCCTCATCAAAAATGCACCTGAACTCAAGGAAAAACGTGACTTTGTCATCGAATCTCAAAAATACTTGTCAAAAGAATACGCAAGTGACAAGGAAAAATGGGGACAATTTGATGCAGCTCGCTGGAATGCCTTCTACAAATGGGACAAAGAAAATGGTATCCTTAAAGAAGACTTGACTGACAAGGGCTTCACTAACGAATTTGTGAAATAATGACAGAAATTAGACTCGAACACGTAAGTTATGCCTATGGCGATGAAAAGATTTTAGAAGATATCAACCTGCAGGTGAAGTCAGGTGAAGTGGTCTCTATTCTAGGTCCAAGTGGTGTAGGAAAGACAACCCTCTTTAACCTAATCGCTGGGATTTTAGAAGTCCAGTCGGGGCGAATTGTCCTTGATGGAGAGGAGAATCCCAAGGGGCGCGTGAGTTATATGTTGCAAAAGGATCTCCTCTTGGAGCACAAGACGGTGCTTGGCAATATCATCCTGCCCCTCTTGATTCAAAAGGTGGATAAGGCAGAGGCTATTGCCCGAGCGGATGACATCCTTGCGACCTTCCAGCTGACTGCTATACGAGATAAGTATCCTCATGAACTTAGCGGTGGGATGCGTCAGCGTGTGGCCTTACTTCGTACCTATCTTTTCGGACACAAGCTCTTTCTTCTTGACGAGGCTTTTAGCGCTTTGGATGAGATGACCAAAATGGAACTCCACGCTTGGTATTTGGAGATTCACAAGCAGTTGCAGCTGACAACCCTCATCATCACACATAGTATCGAAGAGGCCCTCAATCTCAGTGACCGCATCTATATCTTGAAAAATCGTCCTGGGCAGATTGTTTCAGAAATTAAACTAGATTGGTCTGAAAACGAGGACAAGGAAGTCCAAAAAATTGCCTACAAACGACAAATATTAGCAGAATTGGGCTTAGATAAGTAGAAAAATAGGGAGTTGGTGAAGATTATTCTTTTTTTGAAAAGTTACAAGTCGCTGAAGAAGTTAGCCAATCTTAGAGATACTCCAGGCGCATTTGAAACCAAAGCTGTCGGGATGGTCAAAATGATAGACTCTTATAGTGGTGGCCTAGACGAAAAGAAACGTGATATATTTTATAATTGATTTATTGTTTCCCAAAAACAAACGCATACTTTAAAAGAACTATATAGATTACTGGATATTGATAAAACAGAGTATAATCGTCTCAAAAGTGAAATCTTACTAGATTTTGCTCGTAGTTACCGAGAAGGAGCATTATTTATATATAAAGATAAAAACTAATGATGAAATAAAGGCCCTTAGAAAAGAAACTAGGGGCTTTTTAACTGTTCGATTTTATCAGCAATTTCAACTTTTAAAATTTCATTTTCAAACAATCTCATCCATCGTAAACCTGTTTTAACAGATAAAGCATTATACTCTTCATCAAAAGTATCCTTATCCTCAAAAAGACAAATTCCCTCAAAGGTATGGTTATCAACGTCTGTAATCGTTACAACTTTATTGTTAAACTTTCTAAGTTCCATTTTTATTTTCCTGATTTTGTAGTACTATAGTTAATAATCTACCTAATCTCATACCTCAATTGTTTTTAGGGGAACGGTAGAAGTGACATCGAACAACTTATAGGTATCGTGATTTGTAGCTAATATTTGGTAGGTATGTATGAGCTGGAAAAATATAAATTTGAGTTAAGTACCTTAAGCAATTACTTTTAAATTCTTCTAGTATGTTAGAATTTTTATCTATCAGGTATTATAAATAGCATTAAAATATCATTCATACATTTTATAATAAAACGAGGGAAAAACATAACCAAAATGATTGACAAAATGCACAAAAAAAGGTACATTAAGAGAAAGTGTATAATATAATCATAAAGAATCGAGGTAAACACAGGGGACAGATGTGACGTTTGTGTTTATTTTATTTGTAGATAGGTAGGAGATTATCTAAGGTGGTTATAGAATCTTATGATTATGAAAATGTTGTTGAAATTATTAAGAGGATTAATGATTTACACTTTGACTTTTCCTGTAAATTGGAACCTGATTTGACTTGTAATTTAAGACAAACCATTGATAAAGTGGCAGATATGACAGGTGCAAATCCTGATTTTCAAAAACTTATTGATTTATATAAGGCAGAGTTAACTCAATTTGCGGCAGAGTTGGTAGACTTTTCAACAGAATATTCTGGAGTTAGATACAGAGTTAAGCAGTCAGAGTCGATTGGTGAAAAAATCAGGTATTATTTAGGTGACCAACATGAGAATGGTAAAGTACCTATAATTAAATCTCTCAATGATTTGTTGGGTTTTAGAATATTTGTACAAGATGTAGACTTGGTTCACGATGAATTAAAAAATGATATAAATATTAAAGTTCATATAGATAGAATGTATATGAGAAAGAAAGATGGATATATTGGATTACATATATATTTTAAAAATCATAACAATAAATTCTTTCCGTGGGAATTACAGATTTGGAATGTACGTCATGCTGAATTAAATGAAAATCTCCACAAAGAACACAAACAAAAACGGAAATATACTTCATTAGCAAAAGATTATTACCAAGCTAATTTAGAAAAGGAGGGGTGAGAGATGTTTCAACATTTTATTATAGTTGCTAGCTCATATACTAAAGGCTCAAGAGTTGGTTTTCATATAGCTGCTCCAGAAGGTAAGTTAGAAAACGATAGGATTAGAAGTATTTTAGATCGGCTCAAAGAAATTAAGCGGAATGATGTCGGAATACATTCGTTTACATCTGATGATAGCACGTGGGAAAGCGTGCTTAAATTTGATTCTTTTTTTGAAGATGTAATGATTTGTGAGGATTTTGAAGAATTTGAAGAAATTGTAAAATCAGACTTAAAACTTTCTGCGATTGATATTGCAAAGTTTTTCTTGGCAATTCAAGCTACCTCGCATTTAAAATTACAAAAATTAATTTATCTAGCATATAAAAAATATCTATTGAAATATGAGGAACAGCTATTTCCTGAAAAAATAGTCGCTTATGATTATGGACCAGTCGTACAAGAGGTTTATCAAAAATTTAAAAAGTATGGTGCAGACACTATAGAAACAGATAGTGCTCCAAAGTATATTTTAAAGGATATTCATCTTTCCCAAGCTCTTGGCAGAATGCTCCTCGTAAAAGAATTTGAAAAAGTAGCTCCTATTCTTTTAGAAACTGTTGACGAATATGGTGATTTAACAGCAAGTGAATTAGTCGGTTTAACTCACTCAAAAAACGGACCTTGGGACTCTGTATATAAAAGATATCAAAATTGTGAGATAACAGATGAAATAATTATTTCACATGCAAAATATGAAGGGTAGTAGAATGAGCTAGTTTTGACTAGCTCATTCTTGGTTCCTATTATAAGTGCAACAATAAATACAACTTGTTTTGAAAACTCAATATAAATAATTAGTTAGGAAAGTTATTATATCTTATGCCTAATTAGAGTAGTAGAAATGTAAGGTGATACAATTTAGGTCTTCAAAAAGAGTGCAAAAAGTTATTTAGACATGAATTATTAAATGATTTAGTAGAATTATCGTCCATAAAGTAAAAAGCACGTTTGACCGTGCTAGTTTCTTGCCTGCTGAACTCGTCAATATTACGCCCTTTTTAGGGCTCTTTTTGTGGACTTTTTTAGGAACTTTCAAGAAAAACTAAGGCGATTTAATGCCTAAATGTTTTTAAAGAAAGTCAGTATTTTCAAGGGCTGAGCTCTAAAAATTTGACTTATAGAGTGTTAAATGATAGTATAGTCAAAGATAGTCAAGGTTCAAAGAAGGAGTTTGATTTACTATGAGATTTAAAAACACATCAGATCATATCGAAGCCTATATCAAGGCGATTTTAGACCAATCTGGTATCGTGGAATTGCAACGGAGCCAGTTGGCAGATACCTTTCAGGTTGTACCGAGTCAGATCAACTATGTCATCAAGACCCGCTTTACGGAAAGTAGAGGTTACTTGGTTGAGAGCAAACGAGGTGGTGGAGGCTACATTCGCATAGGGCGGATTGAATTTTCCAGTCATCATGAGATGCTCCGCGATTTGCTTTACTCGATTGGTGAGCGAGTTAGTCAGGAGATCTATGAGGATATCCTCCAGCTTTTGGTGGAGCAGGACTTGATGACCAAGCAGGAAATGACCTTGCTGACTTCTGTAGCAACAGATCGTGTCCTAGGGGAAGAATCCTCAGTTGTCCGTGCCAATATGCTCCGACAGCTATTACAAGAGGTAGATAGAAAAGAGAAGTAAGATGAACTATTCAAAAGCATTGAATGAATGTATCGAAAGTGCCTACATGGTTGCAAGCCATTTTGGAGCTCGTTATCTAGAGTCTTGGCATTTATTGATTGCCATGTCCAATCACAGTTACAGTGTGGCAGGTGCGACTTTAAACGATTATCCTTATGAAATGGATCGTTTAGAAGAGGTTGCGTTGGAACTGACTGAAACCGACTATAGCCAAGACGAAACCTTTACAGAATTACCCTTTTCCCATCGTTTGGAGGTTCTCTTTGCAGAAGCAGAGTATGTGGCCTCAGTGGTCCATGCAAAGGTGCTAGGGACAGAGCATGTATTATATGCAATCTTGCATGATGGCAATGCTCTGGCGACTCGCATCTTGGAGAGAGCAGGCTTTTCTTATGAAGACCAGAAAGATCAGGTCAGAATTGCTGCTCTTCGTCGCAATTTAGAGGAACGTGCTGGTTGGACAAGAGAAGATCTCAAGGCTTTGCGTCAACGCCATCGCACAGTAACTGACAAGCAAAATTCCATGGCTAATATGATGGGCATGCCTCAAGCTCAAAGTGGTGGTCTAGAGGACTACACGCATGACCTAACGGAGCAAGCGCGTTCTGGCAAGTTAGAGCCAGTTATCGGTCGCGACAAGGAAATCTCACGTATGATTCAGATTTTGAGTCGAAAGACCAAGAATAATCCGGTCTTGGTTGGTGATGCTGGTGTCGGGAAAACAGCTTTAGCACTTGGGCTTGCCCAGCGTATTGCTAGTGGGGACGTACCAGCTGAAATGGCAAAGATGCGTGTTCTAGAGCTTGATTTGATGAATGTCGTTGCGGGAACACGTTTCCGTGGAGATTTTGAAGAGCGCATGAACAATATCATCAAGGACATCGAGGAAGATGGCAAAGTGATCCTCTTTATCGATGAACTCCACACCATCATGGGTTCTGGTAGCGGTATTGATTCGACTCTGGATGCAGCCAATATCTTGAAGCCAGCCTTAGCTCGTGGAACTCTGAGAACAGTTGGTGCAACCACTCAGGAAGAATACCAAAAACACATCGAAAAAGATGCGGCCCTTTCTCGTCGTTTTGCAAAAGTGACGATTGAAGAGCCAAGTCTAGCTGACAGTATGACCATTTTGCAAGGTTTGAAAGCGACCTATGAGAAACACCACCGTGTGCAAATCACAGATGAAGCTGTTGAAACAGCTGTTAAGATGGCGCATCGTTACTTGACCAGTCGTCACTTGCCAGACTCTGCTATCGACCTCTTAGATGAGGCGGCAGCAACAGTGCAAAACAAATCCAAGCATGTGAAAGCAGACGAATCCGACTTGACTCCAGCTGACAAGGCACTTATGGATGGCAAGTGGAAACAGGCAGCCCAGCTAATCGCAAAAGAAGAGGAAGTACCTGTCTACAAAGACTTGGTGACAGAGTCTGATATTTTGACTACCTTGAGTCGCTTGTCAGGTATTCCAGTCCAAAAACTGACTCAAACGGATGCTAAGAAGTATCTAAATCTTGAAGCTGAACTACACAAACGTGTCATCGGTCAAGATCAAGCTGTTTCAAGTATTAGCCGTGCCATTCGCCGCAATCAGTCAGGTATTCGTAGTCACAAGCGTCCGATTGGTTCCTTTATGTTCCTAGGGCCGACAGGAGTCGGTAAGACCGAATTGGCCAAGGCTCTGGCAGAAGTCCTCTTTGATGACGAATCAGCCCTTATCCGCTTTGATATGAGTGAGTATATGGAGAAATTTGCGGCTAGCCGTCTCAATGGAGCACCTCCTGGCTATGTGGGCTACGAGGAAGGTGGGGAGTTGACCGAGAAGGTTCGCAACAAACCTTACTCAGTACTTCTCTTTGACGAGGTAGAAAAGGCCCATCCAGACATCTTTAATGTCCTCTTGCAGGTTTTGGACGACGGTGTCTTGACAGATAGCAAGGGGCGCAAGGTTGATTTTTCAAATACCATTATCATCATGACGTCAAACCTTGGTGCGACGGCTCTTCGTGATGACAAGACGGTCGGCTTTGGCGCTAAAGACATTCGTTTTGACCAGGAAAATATGGAGAAACGAATCTTTGAAGAGCTGAAAAAAACTTATCGACCAGAGTTTATTAACCGTATTGATGAAAAGGTAGTCTTCCATAGCTTGGATAGCGAACATATGCAGGAAATTGTCAAGATTATGGTTAAACCATTGATTGCTAGCCTAGCAGAGAAAGGCATCGACTTGAAACTGCAAGCTTCAGCCCTGAAGTTGCTAGCTAGTCACGGTTACAATCCAGAAATGGGAGCCCGTCCACTTCGCAGAACCCTGCAAACAGAAGTGGAAGATAAGTTGGCAGAACTCCTCCTTAAGGGAGAACTTGTAGCAGGCAAGACCCTCAAGATTGGTGTCAAAGCTGGTCAACTAAAATTTGATATTGCTTAAAAATGGAGAGTCAGGAGCAGTCCTGATTCTTTTTTTCCTACTTTTTTATAAAAAATGATAAAAAACTATTGACAAAACAAAAATATAGTGTATAATAAAAACATAGAAAATAAAAATATCAAAAACTATAAAAAGGTAAAACGTTTATGAAAAAGAAAACAGCAGTGGTATTTGGGACCTTTGCCCCTCTTCATCAGGGTCATATCGATCTGATCCAGCGAGCGAAGCGTCAGTGTGACCAGGTCTGGGTAGTCGTTTCAGGCTACGAGGGAGACCGAGGGGAGCAGGTAGGTTTAAGTCTTCAAAAACGATTTCGCTATATCCGAGAGGCTTTTCGGGATGACGAGTTGACCTCTGTCTGCAAGCTGGATGAGACCAATCTTCCCCGTTACCCTATGGGCTGGCAGGAGTGGTTGGACCAGATGTTAGCGGAGATTTCCTATGATGAAACCCAGCAAGAACTGACTTTTTTTGTAGGAGAAGCAGACTACCAGCAAGAGCTAGCTAAACGTGGATTTGGCACTGTCTTGCAAGAAAGAAAGTTTGGTATCTCAGCGACTATGATTCGAGAAAATCCAAGCAAATATTGGAAATACATCGCTCAACCCTTCCGTCGTCAGTTTACAAAGAAAGTGTTGATTATGGGAAGTGCTAGCAATGGGAAGACCACTCTGGCCAAGGATTTGGCAAGGTATTACGATGCGCCCGTTAGTCTGGAATACGCGCGTGAGTACCAGATCAAAAACAATGTCCGCGATGATGAATTGACTCCAAAGGATTACTACTATCTCCTGTTGGGACAGTATGACCAGACCTCCAAGTTAATCGACAGCAATGCCAATCGAGGCCTAGTGATAGCCGATACCAACTCCTTGGTAACCAAGGGCTACTATGACTATTACATGGAGACTGAGGACCAAGGGGACTTATCAGGAGAAACCTTTGACAATCTCTTTGTTTCGATCTTGGCCAAGGAAAAATGGGACTTGATTCTCTTCGTGCAACCTATCGGTTCCTATGTCAATGACGGATTTAGAGATATGACCATGGCAGAGGACCACATTCGCTACAGTTTTTCCCAGCATTTGGATGAGATGAGGGAGAGATACTTAACGACTATTCCTTTAGTTTATCTAGCAGAGGATTATCTAGGCAATTATGAAGCAGCAAAAGTGGCTATTGATGCCATTTACCAAGCAGATTAGGAGAAAATGATGAAAAAACTAACTGAAAAAATCACACAATTTATCGAAAATTTTAAAAATGTCCATACCGAAGCCCGCAAGATTGGTTCTGCAGGAATCATGCGCTTGCTCTGGAAAGATCTCTTTGTTGGCCGTAGCCTTTTCCAGTGGTTGTATCTCATCGCCCTGTCAAGTGTTCCCTTGATCTTGGAGTTTACACAAAATACGGAAAGTCATGACTGGCTGAGCTTGTTTGCATCTTGGACTGGGATTGTCTGTGTTATCTTGGTAGCAGAAGGGCGTGCAAGCAATTATCTCTTTGGGGCCATTAACTCTGCTATCTACTTGATCTTGGCCATGAACGCGACTTTTTATGGAGAAGTTTTGACGACCGTTTACTTCTTTGTCATGCAGCCGATTGGTCTCTATGCTTGGTTGTCCAATCGTATCAATGACCAAGGAAAACCAGAAGAATCCCACTTTGAAGCTAAGAAATTATCTGTGATTGACTGGCTCAAGTACTTAGCCTTGACTGCCATTATCTGGATTGGTATGGGCTTGGCTTACCAAAGTATCCATAGTGCTCGCCCTTTCCGTGATAGTGTTACCGATGCGACCAATGGTGTCGGTCAGCTCTTGATGACCCGTCTCTATCGTGAGCAATGGATTTTCTGGATTGCAACCAATCTCTTTAGTATTTATCTCTGGTGGGGTGAAAATATCCACATCCAAGGGATGTACTGGGTTTACACACTCAATAGTCTAGTGGGATGGTACCAATGGACCAAGGCAGTTCGAAAGGAGGCATAAGATGGCAGACATAAAGATTCCAGCCGGGATGACGGAAAAAGAATATTATGAAATCCATGCCAGTCAGGAGGAGTTTTTAGACTGGTACTACAAGCAGGAACTCCCTCAATATGAAAAACCAAGTGTGACAGTGGATATGGTAGCCTACTGCTTTGTCGAAGGAAAAATTAAACTCTTGCTAATCCGTCGCAAGGCCCACCCTTATCAGAACTGTTTAGCCTTAGTCGGAGGCTTTATGGACAAGGGAGAAGATGCTGCACATGCCTGTCAGCGCGAGGTGAGAGAAGAAGTCAATCTCGATCTACCTTTGGAGAAAATCGAGCAATTAATGACCGTATCGACTCCCGAGCGTGATCCACGGGGCTGGACAGTGACCATTGCCCACTTAGTGTACTTACCTAGCCGTGCCTTAGACCTCGTTCAGGCAGGAGACGATGCCAAGGATGTGGTTTTCGTAGATGTCGACTTTCAGACAGGCAAATGCTACCTTGAGGGAGTGGAGCTGGAGGAGCAAGCCTTCGCCTTTGACCACTATGCCATTATCCAAGAATCCATCAAACGAATCCAAGGCCGTCTTGACTGGAATCCGACCTTCCTCTATCTGCTGGAGGAAGAGTTCACTGTCTACGAGGGGACTGAACTGGTCAATCTCATCAACCCCGGTGGCCCAATCGTCAGCAATAACTTTCTCGTAAAATACGGAGAATATGTAGAAGAAGTTGGGCTCAAACGAGTGCCTAAAAAGAAACCAAGAAAAACCTATCGATTGAAATAAAAAGTGAGGCCGGGACAAAGTTCCCGACCTCTTTATTTATCATCATGAGATGGCTTTCTGTTGCGACTGTATTAGTGGTGGCTGTCTTTCTTAGGATTATTCAATATGTGAGTAAAGAAGTCTTTGTATCGATACCTGAGATAGTTCTCATGTAAAAATAACAAAGCGATATAAACAATCAAAAAGATTGCAGTCAGATAGAAGACATCAAATGCAGTTCGCGCATAGTAAGTGGCTGATTGATAAGAGCCAATAGCTCCCAAAATCAACCAAGGAAGATACTTGTAATACTTATTTAGCATAAGAGTGCACCTCCTATATTCTATTTCAATGTTATTATATTCCTTTATCTAATACGATGCAAGCGATTACACAAGAGCGATGCAAAAAATAGGACTCTAATCTAAGAAATTTTCTATTTTTCTGTTTTATTACGAATAGAAATAGTAGAGAGAAATTTTTTTAAATAGTTTCTCTAAATAGTTGACAGATTCAAGACTCAATGTTACAATTATATTACAAAAAGATTTCTTATCATTTCAAAAATGTTACAAAGGAGTAGAAAAATGAAAAAGAAAACCTATATTAAATTAATGGCAGCGACTGTATTGGCTTCTACCTTGCTACTGGGAGCTTGTGGAAATAAAAACGAAACCACTCAAAGCAGCAGCTCTGCAAAAACAAGTCAATCATCAAGTTCTAAAGCAGCTTCTTCTAGCAAAGAAAGCAAGACTCAAAAATCTTCAAGCTCAGCTTCATCAGAAAAGGCTCAGGCATCTTCTGGTCAGTCTTCTACAACGCCAGATCAGTCACAAGCGAAACCAGCACCTGAATCAAGACAAGAACAAGCAGCTCCTAGTCAACAAGCCCCTTCTCAGGCTCCATCAACTCAGCAAGGCTCTCAAGCCCAGTCTAACCAGTCAGGCTATGATCCAACAACTGACCGCAAACTTCAAGACAAGCAAGCAGAACACAACAAACGCTACAAGGGTGTTTTAACCATGGTCGATGGTGATTTCTCAGCAGCTGCAGGTAACTGGAAGGGAGCAAATGGCGAAACTATTACGGTTTCATCAGGGGGCCAATTTACAGTAGAAACTGCAGAAGGAAATAAAGAAAACTACTCTATTAGAGGCTACTCTTACACTCTTGATGATGGCAAGTATAATGCTAAAATCGGAGGAGGAAAAATCATCCAAATTACAACAGGTGCGGATGGTAAAGTTTCAAGCGTTGCCTTGATTCAATAATAAAATTTGGTGTTTTAACTCTTACTAGAAATCGTTCTATAAAAGAGTGAGCCAACTGTTTTTCACTTAGTTTCTCCAAGAGAAAGTGGTATAATAAAAAAATCAAAGGAAAACGAGTGATAATACATGGCGGATAAATTAATCTTACCTCAAAACACACGATTGATGGGAGTATTTCTTGGATTTGTAGGTGGTTCTTTGGATGTGTTTTGCCATATTCAATACCATAGTTTGGTAGCGACACAGACAGGGAATATTCTCCTACTGATATCTGATTGGCACGACTCAAATGTCATCAATACGATGCTACGATTCTGCTCCATTATTTTCTTTTCTCTAGGATTTCTGTTTGCATTGCACATGAAAGAATACAGTAAAACGGCCTACTGGCGGGTTAAGATGCTGCTCCCTTTATTTATTGGAACTCTTATTCTACCTTTCTTTTCACGATTTCCTCTATTAGAAGTTCCTTTCATCGCTTTTGGAACAGGAATGATGATGCTAACATTTACGGGCAGTTTGATTGAAGATCATCCCTATGTCATTTTTATGACGTCTGGAAATTACCGAAAGATGTTGACCGCTTTGTATCGCATTGCTAGAAGAGAAGGAAATATCCAAGAATACCGTCGTCAGGCCTTAAATTATGGGATTGTTGTGGGAAGTTTCATAGTGGGCGCAATCAGCTTGGCTGTATTGATGCATTTTCTTCATGAATGGTCTATATGGATTGTCAGCCTCAATTTGTTTTTGATTATGTCCTACTATATAGCTAGAGTGAAGCAATTAGATTTACAAGATGAAAATATATAAAAACGGCAAGACTCATTTTTGAGCTTTGCCGTTTTTGTGAGTTGTAGATGTGAGACTATGCTTTGTCTAGTTGCAAGAGGGCCTCAATCTCTGCAAGAGTGCTAGCTTGTGAAATAGCCCCACGAAGCTTGGCTGCCCCAGATGTACCACGAAGGTAGTGAGGAGCGAGGCCACGGAATTCACGGACTGCAATTTTTTCTCCTTTGAGGCTAATTAAGCGTTTTAAGTGTTCGTAGGCGATTTTCATCTTGTCTTCAAAAGTCAAGTCAGGGAGAATTTCTCCTGTTTCAAAGTAGTGGTTGATTTGATTGAAGAGGTAGGGATTTCCCATGGCTGCTCGGCCAATCATAACTGCGTCAGCACCAACTTCTTCGATGCGTTGTTTAGCATCTTGAACTGTACGGATGTCACCGTTGGCGATAAATGGGATCTTGGTCAAAGCTTGAGCGACCTTGTGAAGGGTCTCAAGGTCTGCGTGGCCAGTATACATTTGTTCGCGGGTACGGCCATGCATGGCGAGAGCAGAGACACCAGCAGCTTCAGCTGCGAGGGCATTCTCCACGGCTAGGGATGGATCAGACCAGCCGGTGCGCATTTTGACAGTTAGGGGGATATCAAGGACAGATTGGACCTTGTTGATAATAGAGTAGATCTTGTCTGGGTCCTTGAGCCACATAGCGCCAGCTTCGTTCTTCACGATTTTGTTAACTGGGCAGCCCATGTTGATATCGACGATATCGGTCTTGGTGTTTTCTTGGATGAATTCTGCTGCGCGTGCTAGGCTGTCTTCATCACTACCAAAGAGTTGGATAGAGACAGGGTTTTCGCCTTCATCGATATGAAGCATGTGCAGGGTTTTTTCGTTGTTGTATTGGATTCCCTTGTCAGAGACCATTTCCATTACAACGAGTCCAGCTCCGAGCTCTTTTGCGATGGTACGAAAGGCTGAGTTGGTCACGCCAGCCATGGGTGCTAAAACGGTACGATTGGGAATCTCAACATTGCCAATCATAAAGGGTGTATTAAGATTTGTCACGAATGAGTTCCTCCAGGTCGTTTTCATCAAAGTTGTAAGTAGTTTGGCAGAATTGACAAGTGATTTCTGCTCCGTGGTCTTCCTCTTTCATTTCCTGTAAGTCTGAGCTTGGAAGGCTAGCAAGAGCGTTCATAAAGCGTTCATGACTACAGTCACATTGGAAACGGATTTCTTCTTCAGAAAGACGCTTGTAGGCCTCGTCACCGTAGATTGCCTTGAGGAGGGCTTCGATATGGTCTTCACTTTCGAGAAGCGTTGAGATAGCTGGCATTTCTTGGATGCGTTTCTCAAAGCGAGCAATCTCTTCTTCCTTGGCTCCCGGCAAGACTTGGACTAGGAAACCACCTGCAACCTTGACCTTGTCTTCCTCGTCCAAAAGGACATTGAGACCGACTGCTGAAGGCGTTTGTTGGCTTTCAGTCAGGTAAAAGGCAAGGTCTTCACCAATTTCCCCAGAGATAAGGGGAGTCATAGAGTTGTAAGGATTTCCAGTACCGTAGTCTGTGATAACGAGGAATTGACCATTTCCAACAAAAGGTCCGACAAGGACTTCACCAGTTGCAGTCTTTTTGATGTCAACACCAGGATTTTGAACATAGCCTTTAACGTTCCCCTTGGTGTCAGCGACGGTGATGATAGCACCGAGAGAGCTAGATCCCAGCACCTTAACTGTTAGTTTAGTATTTCCTTTTTCATTGGCTGCGAGAATCTGGCTAGCGATAAGAGTTCGACCAAGCGCTACAGTTGAGCTGGCTTGGGTTTGGTGTTTTTCTTGAGCAGTGCGGACTGTTTCTGTGCTATCAAGGACAAAAGCACGAAAGGCTCCGCTTTCTGATATAGTTTTAATAATTTTATCCATAGCTACTATTTTAGCATAAAAATGCCCAAAGGGGGAGTCGTGTGTTTGCTGTCATTCTTTAAACTGTTTAATTTCTGATGACTGGTATAGGAGATTTATAGAAATGGAAATTTTTGTTCACATTTACTGTTAACATTTTAATTTATCTTAAAATAACCTAAAACGAACTTTTAAGTTATGGTAAACAGTTGAAAAAAAGGTTGATAAAGTGGTAAAATGTTAG
>CAUVRF010000016.1:0-25095 GCA_963554245.1 uncultured Streptococcus sp. | reverse complement strand
CCATTTTATCTTTCCTCCATAAGTTCTATTCTATTATTAATAGTAAACGTTTTCGGCAAAAAAAGCAAGTCTTTTATGTTAAAAAAAAGAAAAATATGTCAAACGATTGCCATAAATCGAGTAAAGGAAATCTGGCAAATTTTCACGAAAAAATGAAAGGAAATGTAAATAAAAGCCTTGATTCCTCAAGTATAAAGATATTTTTTTGAGGAAAAAGAGAATATCCCTCAAAAACGAGCAAGAATAATCAGGAATAAAAGAAAGGAAATGAAAAATCCTGCAAAACGCTTGACATATTTTACAAACATGATAAAATAATAGTCGTAGGGCGAATAAAATCGCTTTCAAACAAGAACAAAATTTTTATAAGGAGATTTTTGCAAATGAACAATCAGGATATTGCAAAAAAGGTCATCGAAGCCCTTGGCGGACGTGAGAATGTCAACAGTGTAGCCCACTGTGCGACTCGTCTGCGTGTCATGGTCAAAGATGAAGGGAAAATCAAGAAGGAAGTGATTGAGAACTTGGATAAAGTTCAAGGAGCTTTCTTTAACTCAGGCCAATACCAAATCATATTTGGGACTGGTACAGTAAACAAGATGTATGACGAAGTGGTTGCACTTGGTTTGCCAACATCTTCTAAAGAAGATATGAAAGCAGAAGCTGCTAAACAAGGAAATTGGTTCCAACGTGCTATCCGTACTTTCGGTGACGTCTTTGTACCAATCATCCCAGTTATCGTAGCAACTGGTCTCTTCATGGGTGTGCGTGGTCTCTTGACTGCTCTTGGAATGACACTTCCAGCTGACGTGACAACATATACTCAAATCTTGACAGATACAGCCTTCATCATCTTGCCAGGTTTGGTTGTATGGTCAACCTTCCGCGTATTCGGTGGAAATCCAGCCGTTGGTATCGTCCTCGGTATGATGCTGGTTTCTGATTCGCTTCCAAACGCCTGGGCTGTAGCATCAGGTGGTGAAGTAACAGCTATGAACTTCTTTGGCTTCATTCCTGTTGTTGGTTTGCAAGGTTCCGTTCTTCCAGCCTTCATCATTGGGGTGGTCGGAGCCAAGTTTGAAAAAGCTCTCCGCAAAGTGGTTCCAGATGTCTTGGATCTCTTGGTGACGCCATTCGTGACACTTTTGGTGATGTCTATCCTTGGACTCTTTGTCATCGGACCAGTCTTCCATGTTGTTGAGAACTACATCCTTATCGGTACAAAAGCGATTCTTGGCTTGCCATTTGGTCTTGGTGGTTTCTTGATTGGTGGGGTTCACCAATTGATTGTCGTATCAGGTGTACACCACATCTTCAACTTGCTTGAAGTGCAATTGCTTGCTGCCGATCATGCCAACCCATTCAACGCCATTATCACTGCAGCTATGACAGCTCAAGGGGCTGCAACTGTTGCCGTTGGTGTCAAAACTAAAAATCCTAAACTGAAAACACTTGCTTTCCCAGCTGCTCTTTCTGCCTTCCTCGGTATTACAGAGCCTGCTATCTTCGGGGTGAACTTGCGTTTCCGTAAACCATTCTTCCTTTCATTGATTGCTGGTGCTATCGGTGGTGGACTGGCTTCAATCCTTGGTCTTGCTGGTACTGGTAATGGTATCACCATCATCCCTGGTACAATGTTGTACATTGGTAACGGTCAATTATTCCAATACATCCTTATGGTAGCTGTATCATTCGTTCTTGGTTTTGCACTTACTTACATGTTTGGTTACGAGGACGAAGAAGAAGTTGCTAGTGAAGTAGCGACAGAACGTTTGGTTCAAGAAGAAACAACTGGTAACATTCCAGTAGCTCCTCAAAATGAAACAATCCAAACTCCAATCGTTGGGGACGTAGTTGCTCTTGAGAATGTTAATGACCCAGTCTTTTCAAGTGGTGCAATGGGACAAGGGATTGCTGTAAAACCAAGCCAAGGTGTAGTTTATGCACCAGCTGATGCAGAAGTATCAATCGCCTTTGCTACAGGACATGCTTATGGTTTGAAGACAGCAAATGGAGCTGAGATCTTGATCCATGTTGGTATCGATACGGTAACTATGAACGGTGAAGGATTTGAACAAAAAGTTGCTCAAGGCGACAAGGTCAAAGCAGGTGACGTTCTCGGAACTTTTGACTCAAGCAAAATCGCTGCTGCAGGTCTTGACGACACAACAATGGTTATCGTAACCAACACAGCAGACTACGCTTCTGTGACACCAGTCGCAAGCGGTTCAGTTGTCAAGGGTGACGCTATCATCGAAGTGAAAGCCTAGTCCTCTTCGAAAATCAGATTTAAAAATAAAACGAACAAATATTATGTTTGTTCGTTTTTACTTGGATGGTAAGATTTACAGAGGAAAATCTAAAATATTGAGAAATCTAGCCCTTTAAAATGTGCTATAATAGAGAAAACAAAGATAAGAGGTTTATCATGACAAAATTATATGGAAGCTTAGAAGCGGGCGGTACAAAGTTTGTCTGTGCTGTCGGAGATGAAAATTTTAACGTTGTAGAAAAAACACAGTTTCCTACAACAACTCCTATCGAGACCATCGATAAAACCATCGAATTCTTTTCAAAATTCGATAATCTTGCAGGTCTTGCCATCGGTTCCTTTGGTCCTATCGATATCGATAAAAACTCAAAAACCTATGGTTTTATCACAACGACTCCAAAACCTCATTGGGCAAATGTAGACCTACTTGGTGCCCTTCGCCGCTCCCTCAACGTACCCATGTATTTCACCACAGACGTGAACAGCTCTGCCTATGGTGAAGTGGTTGCTCGTAACAATGCTGGTGGCCGTATCGAAAACTTGGTTTACTACACGATCGGTACAGGGATCGGTGCAGGTGTTATCCAACGTGGTGAGTTTATCGGTGGTGTCGGTCACCCTGAGATGGGTCACTACTATGTGGCTAAACACCCAATGGATGTAGAAAAAGAATTTAACGGCGTCTGTCCTTTCCATAAGGGTTGTTTGGAAGGCTTTGCGGCTGGACCAAGTCTAGAAGCTCGTACAGGTGTTCGTGGCGAAAACATCGAACTCAACAGCTCTGTCTGGGATGTTCAAGCCTACTATATCGCTCAGGCTGCGGTCAATGCTACTGTGACTTTCCGTCCAGATGTGATCGTCTTTGGTGGTGGCGTTATGGCCCAACAACACATGCTGGACCGTGTGCGTGAGAAATTCACAGCTCTTCTCAATGGCTACCTACCAGTACCAGATGTGCGTGACTACATCGTGACTCCAGCAGTCGCAGGCAATGGTTCTGCCACACTTGGGAACTTTGTCCTTGCTAAAAGTGTCGCAAAATAAAAAAAGCATCCGTTTGGGCAACCAAACGGATGTTTTGATTGAAGACAATGTTTTTGAGCCTTTCCTTAAGTGATGACGGACGGTAGCGACTTTCTTCGAAATTCCATACCTAAACTTTGAGCCTAAAGTCTCAAAGTTTCCGAACACCTGAAACCATTAGATTTCAGGTGTTTTTATCACGGCGGAAAGGCTAGGTAAGACCTCGCTTTACTCGCGAAGAAGGGATGATTTTCATACCAAAGTATATTTAGTATCAAGCGATAGTCTGTCTATGTTCAAAAAATCCGTTTGGTTTTCCAAACGGATTTTTCTATTCTCAAAACATCTGCCAGAAGAAATCAATAATATAAGTCAAACCATAAGTATAAACCACTAGGGTAAAGGGCTTGGTCAAAACGATGATAATCATATAGCGCTTAAAGGTCATCTTGGTAAGGGCAGCCAGCATACAGAGAAAGTCAGCTGGGCTAACTGGCCAGATCATCATAAAGATAAAGAAACGCTCGAAACGATTGCCCTTATCTAGCCAACCGATGTACTTGTCATAGGTGCGCTTGCTGACGACGGACTGGACAAAGGCAGCTCCATAGAGACGGACGAGGTAAAAGATAATGGCACAACCAATCACGATGCCGATATAGTTATAGATGGTTCCGATGATGTGGCCGTAAATAAATACCCCAGCCACTGAGGTCAAAGCTCCCGGAATGATCGGAACAACGGTTTGTAGGATCTGTAAAAAGATAAAGAGTGGTGGCCCCCAAACCCCAGCTTGCTGGATAAAGGCCGATAGGGTTTCCTTGGACTGTAACACTCCTGCCTGATAGGCCCAAATACAGAAAATCAAGGTGCCGACTCCCCCGACGATAGATGAGATATTGATGACTTGCTGTAGAAGGGGAGAAACAGCTTTCATTTGCTTATCCTGTGACATGTAAACTCCTCATAGATAGTATGATTCTACTATACCATATTTTGAGGAGAAAAACTATCTGGATTATCTGACTGGAGAAATAAGTGTGGTAAAATGAGAATAAGAAAATGATGGTATAGAATGAGGAGTATCATGTTAGGTTTAAACTTTAAAGGAAGCTGGCGCCAATATCAAAAACAGGTCTTGGATCGTTTTCAGGACTATCAAGCAGACGGTCATGTTCATCTAGTGGCTGCCCCAGGGTCTGGAAAGACAACCATTGGTATCGAGCTAATCGCTCGTTTTGGCAACCCAGCCCTTGTTTTAGTTCCGACTGTCACCATTCGCGAACAATGGGTAGATAGGATCCAAACTGCTTTTCTAGAGGATGGTCAGAGGCTTTCAGACCTCGTTTCTCAAAACTTAAAGGAGATGAAGGCATTAACGATTGTGACCTATCAGGCTTTTCATAGTGCCATGAACCAACTGCAATCACAAGAAGATGGTGAAGCAGAGGATTTTGTGGGATTTGATTTGCTTGCAAGTCTAAGAACTCAGAAAGTTGCGACTCTTTGCTTGGACGAATGCCACCACCTGCGCAATGAATGGTGGAAAAGTCTGGAAGCTTTTCGCAAGCAGTATGAACAGCTGCAAGTCATCTCCCTGACAGCCACACCACCATATGACAGCGAGCCAGAACTCTGGGAACGCTATATCCGTATGTGTGGGGAGATTGATCAAGAAATCACGGTACCCGAACTAGTCAAGGAAGACACTCTTTGCCCTCATCAGGATTTTGTCTATAGTCGGAACGTCTCAAACAGTTTGAGGAGACTAAGTGGGACTATATTCATCACCTTATAGTCGATCCTTATTTTCAAACATTTGTAGCAGGGTCTGAGGTCCTCAAAGGGGATATTTCATCTGATTTGCTCTTAGAAGATCCCAAGTACTTGTCCGCTATATTGATTTATATGCATTCTCAGGGATTAACGATTCCTCCATCTTTGCAAAATTTACTGGGAACCCAGAAGCTTCCAGCATTGACCTCCTACTGGCTGGAGACGCTGTTGCAGGGCATACTCTATCAGACACCAGATTGGTATGAGGATCCAGATGGATATAAGAAAAAGTTAGAGGCTGACTTGAAGGCACGTGGGTTGGTGGAAAAGCGCCAGGTTTATCTGGTTAAGTCCAAGGCTTCTGACCAGCTTTTAACCCAATCTCTGGGGAAGTTGTCTGCCATTGCCGATATCTTTTTGACGGAGTATGAAAGTCTAGGTCAGGAACTGAGACAGTTAGTACTAGCTGACTATATTCGCAAGGATTTTGCCACCTATCTGGGAGATAATCAGGCAACCATTTCTCAGTTGGGGGTTCTCCCTTATTTTGAAAGTATTCGTCGAAAAGCTCAGGAGCAAGAGATCCCTGTGTCTTTGGCTGTCTTGTCAGGTAGTGTCGTTATTTTGCCTACCGGTGTGGCAGCAGAGTTGAAGGAGCTCTTGTCTCAGGTTCCTCTTAGTTTCTCATCTATTGGTCACTTGGATCCAAAAGATTATGTGCAAGTCGGTTTTCCGAGCTCAGCTAAGGGAATCGTAGCGGCAGTGACGGAGCTTTTTCAACGAGGGCGGATTCAAGTCCTAGTCGGAACCAAATCTCTCCTCGGAGAGGGTTGGGATGCTCCTTGTGTTAATTCCCTAATCCTCGGAAGTTTTGTGGGGAGCTTTATGCTGAGTAACCAGATGCGCGGGCGTGCCATTCGTATCTGGCCGGGACATCCAGAAAAGACCAGTAACATCTGGCATCTGGTAGCCGTTCAAGCGCAAGCACTCATCACTCTTCCTGGTGAGGAGTCTATACCAGAGAGCAACCAGGGTCTGCAGACCTTGTCGCGAAGGATGGAGCATTTTCTTGGCTTGGCCTATAATCAGGAGAGTATTGAGACCGGTTTGGATCGTTTGGATTTTCCACCCCCCCTTTTTAAGAAAAAGCAAATTAGTGAGTACAATGATCGAGTTAAGAGTCTCTCCAAGGATCGAGCAGGCTTGAGACTAAAATGGCAGGAAGCTCTTGTCGTAGCGGATCAGTCCGAGATAGTTACAGAAGTCGCAACCCAAAAACAGAAGATCCCAGTCATGCTCTTGCTTGATGCATTAAAATGGGTTCGCATGTCATTGCTCTTGTTGGCGGTAGATTTGTTGGTTTTGCTATTTAGATTGAGATTGATCGGTGTTTGGTGGCTTACAGCAGCCTGTCTCCTCTTTTTGGTCTTTGCCTCTTGGCGCTATCTCCGCTATAAGAGTCCCTATAAACGCTTGCAGTCTCTAGGTGAGCAGATCCGAAAGGCTCTGCTAGATTCGGGGCATCTAACGGATGATCAATCCCGTGTTCAGGTAGAGGAGGACAAGGAAAACTACATGGTCTTTGCCTATCTCAAGGGAGGAAGCATGAGGGACAAGGAGCTGTTTGCACAGACTGTGGGAGAGTTCTTTGCTCCAGTGGACAATCAGCGCTATCTCTTGAAGGCAGAGAAAGTCCGACAAGGTCAGTCACCTTACTATGTCGTGCCTAGTCTTTTTGATAAGCTCAAGGAAGAAGCACAGAAATTCCTTGACTTTCTGAGGCCAACTATCGGACGCTATCACCTCGTCTATACACGAACAGAGGCCGGACGGAAAATCCTTCTCGAAGCTCGTATCAAAGCTCTCTCTAACAAAAATGACCGTACCTTGACTAAGAAGAAGGTTAAAAGTCAGTTGGAGTAGGGGAGGTAAAATATACCCCTCTAGAAAATAAAAAAGCAAAGGGAGAAAATATGGCAGATATAATTTTAATTTTAGGTAATGGCTTTGATATTGCAATGGGGCGAAAAACAAAGTATACAGATTTTATTGACTTTGAAAAACAATTATTCTCTAATCCAAATGAGGAGTTACTGGAGTTTTTAAAAGTTAAAAATATAAAGATTGAGAAATACAGGGATAATTTATATTTAAAATTTATCAATGAGAATAAAGCTACTCTAGGAGATAATTGGTCTAATCTTGAAATAATGATTTCGCAACTTGCAGATGCAATAATGTATTTCAAAGAAAATAATGATTTAATATTCAAAGTTACTATTACAGGACAAACTGGGTTACTGGAAGAGAAATTATCAAAAGAAAAAAATTATAGGTCAAAATTATATATTTCAGATTTGTTTTTTTCACTCTTTCATAAAAAAGGCTGGGGTTCTTTAGAAAGAGAAGTTGCAATGGAAAAGTTGAATAATGAATTTATCAATCAACTTGATCTATTGATTGAATTGTTAGAAATATATTTATCTTATAGAGACTTTCTTGATTTTAAAGTTATCGAGATAAAATCCAAGCCAACAGCTCTAGATGCAATATCAGATTTGTCAAATTCCTCTGTCCTAAACTTTAATTATACAAACACTTTACGATATTTATTTGGAACTTCTGAGAAGAGAACTCATTTCATACATGGGCGAATTGACTTAATTAGAACCTTCAGTCGAATTAATACGATGGTTTTTGGAATTGAGGATAAAGAAAATGATGTTAACAGTGATTTAATTCCCTACCAGAAATATTATCAAAGAGTAGTAAAAGAAACGGGAAATGATTTTGAAAAATTTTTTAAACGAACTTTCTATGATATAGATGACGAATTCGGAAGTAAACTTCCAAATTCAAAGAATATTATTGTTTTTGGACACTCGGTTGACCCTTTGGATAAAGAAATATTTCAAAAATGTTTTGCATTAGCAGAAAATGGAAAGTATGATTATAGATTTATTTTCACTTATTTTAATGATTTAGCTAAACGTTCAATTATTAAGAATCTCGCAATCATCCTTGGGAAGGAAAAACTGATAGAATTAACAGGTAAACAGAATGTTGTATTTATAAAGAGTGATGATAAGGATAGTATGAAAGAAGTACTACTGCCTTAATAAAATCAAAAAAATAATTGAAATCATAGAGTACAATTATAAAATCATATTTTAAAAATAGTTTATACCCCACTCGCTCTAGTCAGGTCGAGTGGTTTTTCTTGAAATATGATAAAATAGAAAAGATAATACATTAATTAAGGAAAATAAAAATGGCAAGTAAAGAAAATGCAGAACGCAAGGAGCTGCATCGTAAAATTTGGGCGATTGCAGACGATGTTCGTGGAGCTGTAGACGGTTGGGATTTTAAGCAATATATCCTAGGTATTCTTTTTTATCGTTTTATTTCAGAGCACATGGCAGACTATTTTGACCGTGCGGAGCATGAGGCTGGGGACTTAGAATTCCGTTATGCTGACTTAAGTGACCAAGAAGCTGAGCAAGATTTCAAACCAGGTACAGTTGAGGATAAGGGTTTTTTTATCCTTCCAAGTCAATTATTTGAAAATGTCGTCAAGAATGCCTCGCAAAATGAAAATTTAAACGAAGACTTGGCCAACATTTTTCAAGATATTGAGAAGTCAGCGATTGGGTTCAAATCAGAAGATGATATCAAAGGTTTGTTTGATAACTTGGACACACGAAGCAACATCCTTGGTGGAACTGTTCCAGAAAAAAATAAACGCCTTTCTGATATTCTTAATGGTATCAATAGCATTAACTTCGGCAATTTTGAGGAAAATGATATTGATGCCTTTGGGGATGCCTATGAGTTCTTGATTTCAAACTATGCTAGTAATGCAGGAAAAAGTGGTGGTGAATTTTTCACACCTCAGACGGTTTCTAAATTACTAGCTCGTCTAGTCATGGTTGGGAAAGACAAGATTAACAAGGTCTATGACCCAACATGTGGTTCAGGCTCTCTCCTTCTTCAAATGAAAAAACAATACGAAGACCATATCTTGGAGGATGGTTTCTTTGGTCAGGAAATCAATATGACCAACTACAACTTGGCTCGTATGAATATGTTCTTACACAATATCAACTACAACAACTTTGACATTAAGCGAGGAGATACCCTCTTAAATCCTCAGCATCTGGAAGAAAAGCCTTTTGATGCTATCGTTTCTAACCCTCCGTATTCTGTTAAATGGGTGGGAGATGGAGATCCAACTCTGATAAACGATGACCGTTTTGCGCCAGCTGGTAAGTTAGCACCCAAGTCAAAAGCTGACTTTGCCTTTATTATGCATAGTCTCAATCATTTGTCCAATAAAGGTCGAGCAGCTATTGTTTGTTTTCCAGGTATTTTCTATCGTGGTGGTGCTGAAAAGACCATTCGTCAGTATATGGTAGATAACAACTTTGTTGAAGCAGTCATTGCCCTTCCAGACAATCTCTTCTTTGGCACTTCTATCGCAACCACGATCTTAGTTCTGGCGAAGAATAAACTTGAAAATAAAACACTCTTTATTGATGCGAGTAAAGAATTCAAAAAAGAGACTAATAACAATGTTTTGACAGATAGCAATATTGAGCATATTGTTGAATTGTTCGCTAATTATCAAAGTGTAGACTATAAAGCAGCTCTTGTTGATAATGATGTGATTGGTTCAGAGCAGGATTACAATCTATCTGTGTCAACTTATGTCGAACAAGAAGACACACGTGAGAAGATTGATATTGATGTGCTCAATAAAGAAATCGCAGAGACTGTTGCCAAGATTGCCCACTTGCGTGCAGAGATAGATAAGATTGTAGGGGAGCTTAGCCATGGCAAATGATGTGATTCTCTATAGAACAGATGACGGAGAGTCCGCTATTGAACTCCACTTGGATAATGGAACGGTCTGGCTGACCCAACAAGAACTAGCTGAGCTCTTTCAGACTTCCAAGCAAAATATTAGTAAACATATCAAGGCGATTTTTGAAGATGGTGAATTGGATGAAGCAGTGGTTGTCAACTATCAGTTGACAACCACTCGTCACGGTGCAATAGCTGGTAAAACTCAGTCAAAAAAAGTCGCCTACTATAATCTCGATATGATTTTAGCGATTGGCTATCGTGTGCGCTCCCCTCGTGGAGTCCAGTTTAGACACTATGCTTCGACAGTCTTGAAAGAGTATCTGATTAAGGGCTTTGCTATGGATGATGAGCGCTTGAAAAACTTGGGTGGAGGCTCCTACTTTAAAGAACTCTTGGAAAGAATCCGAGACATTCGCTCAAGTGAAAAAGTCTTTTACCGTCAGGTTTTAGATCTTTTTGCGACATCAAGTGACTACAATGCAAACTCACCGGAGGCAAAGAAATTCTTTGCGACTGTTCAAAACAAGATGCATTATGCCATTCACCACAATACTGCGAGTGAACTCATTTATAACCGTGTTGATAGTGAAAAGGAGTTTATGGGCTTAACCACTTTTAAGGGCGACCTTCCTACTTTATCCGAAGCAAAAGTTGCCAAGAACTATCTGACAGAAAAGGAACTCCGTGGGCTTAATCAGCTTGTATCAGGATATCTAGACTTTGCTGAAAGACAGGCAGAGCGAGAGGAAGTCATGACTATGGCGGACTGGGTGGCTCACGTAGATCGTATCCTTCAGGCTACGGGGGAAGATTTGCTAGCTAACAGTGGTTCTATCTCTCGTGAACAGATGAAGCAGAAGGTAGATAAGGAATATAAGAGCTACCAAGCCAAAACCCTCAGTCAAGTTGAAAAAGATTACCTCAAGGAAATCAAAAGCATTGAAAATCTAGCCAAGGAAGGAGGTAAGTGATGAACATCCTAGAAGAAATCCAGAACTGTCCCGTTGAGTGGAAAGAGTTGGGGGAAGTGTGTAAAATAGAAACAGGTAAATTGAATGCCAATGAGTCTGTTGAAGATGGGAAGTATCCTTTTTTTACAACAGCAAAAGAAATAAGTCGAATAAATTCCTTTCGGTGGAATGCAGAGGCACTATTAATTGCTGGAAATGCAAATGTTGGAGATGTTAAGTATTATTCAGGAAAATTTGAAGCATATCAAAGAACATATGTTTTGACAAATTTCTCACATAATGTGAAAGCTCGATTTTTGTTACACATTATCAAACAGGGGCTAAAATCTTATTTAGAGAATAATACAAATAAGGCGGCTATGTCTTACATTGTCATTTCAACTTTAAAATCGTTTCCTATTCCTATCCCACCAATAGAAATTCAAGAAAAAATCGTGCAAATACTTGACAAATTCACCGATTATGTTACAGAATTGACCTCAGAATTGACCTCACGTAAAAAGCAATATTCTTTTTATCGAGATAAACTCTTATCATTTGAGGATGAGGTCTATCAGGTTGAGTGGAAGAAGTTGAACGAATGTCTTAAAAAAGGAAAAGGAACTAAAATTACAGCTAGTCAGATGAAATTACTTCACAAAGATGGTGCGCCAATCCGTATCTTTGCAGGAGGAAAGACTTACGCTGATGTGAACTATGGAGATATTCCCGATAAAGATATTCACACAGAAGAGGCAATTGTTGTAAAATCTCGTGGAATTATTGATTTTGAATACTGCACAGAGCCATTTAGTTTTAAAAATGAATTTTGGTCATATAGTTCAGACAATGAAAATATCAATTTAAGATACATTTATCATTACTTAGTTCATAATAAAGAACATTTTCAAAACATCGCTAATAATATGCAGATGCCACAAATTTCTAGTAATGATACTGAAAAATTCCAAATCCCAGTTCCATCTCTCGAGATACAATCTCGTATTGTTCAAGTTCTAGACAACTTCGATATGGTTTGTAATGACCTAAATATAGGACTGCCCAAGGAGATTGAACTACGTCAAAAACAGTATGAATATTTTAGAGAAAAACTCTTGACATTCGTCGCCGAAGGCGAGTACACTGAGAGTAGAGTAGAGTAGAGTAGAGTAGAGGAGTGGGACAACTCTGCAATTATCAAGCTTTTACAGTGGGTATTTGGTCCAATTCGAGCGAAGGTGGGACAAGTTGTCAATTTACAACGTGGGAAACGACTTGTTAGAAATCAGCTAACTACTTCAGAAAATTTTCCAGTTTATCAAAACAGTTTGACGCCTTTAGGATATTATACTGAATCAAACAGAGTGAACAATACTAGCTTTGTAATTTGTGCAGGGGCGGCTGGTGAAATTGGATATAGCGATAGGGATTTTTGGGCAGCAGATGATGTATACACATTAGAGACATCAGATAATATTATTGATAAATTTATGTACTATGTCTTGTTAAGTAAGCAAGATAGACTCAAATCACAAGTTCGAAAGGCTAGTATTCCGAGATTATCTAAGGATGCTATTGATAAAGTAACGTTCTACTTACCATCTCTTGCTGAACAAAAAAGAATTGTCTCCATTCTTGATAATTTCAACACTTTAACAGATTCTCTTTCTGAAGGCCTTCCAAAAGAGATAGAACTAAGACAGAAACAGTATGAATATTGGAGAAATCAATTACTCAATTTTAATGAATAAGGAAAAGTGAATTATGGCGGATGATAAAGTATTTAATACATTGGAAGATATTGCAGACGAACTAATCTCAAGTGATAAGAAGGTGCATTTAATTTATGCTTTTAATGCTACAGGGAAAACGAGGCTATCTACAATTTTAAAGGATAAATTAAATATCTCGGAAAATGATGAAGAGTCCAAAGTAAAGAAAATACTTTATTTTAACGCTTTCACAGAAGATCTTTTTACTTGGGAAAATGATTTAGAAAATGATGAAGATCGTTACCTCAAATATGATAAGCGTACTTTTTTTGGTAAGTTTTTAGAAGAACAGCAACAATTTGAACAAGTTATTATCAACTTTCAGAAGTATGTCCATAACCTCATAGTTCCAAATTTCGAGGATATTGAGAGACAGGTTAATGATAGTTCGGGATTCCCAATTTTTGATATTATTGGAGACCAGCGTGTTCCAAGATTGGTGAGTGATTTTAAGGGAATTCGCTTTACTTTAGATGGTGATACAGTCAAAATTTCTAGAGGTGAGGAGAGGATATTTGTTTGGTCTATATTCCTAACTCTTTTGGAACTCATTATTGAGGAGTTAAGCGATCCAGATATTGACTCTGATTTTCAGGACTTTAAGTATATTTATATTGACGATCCAATTTCTTCGTTAGATGATAACAATACTATTGATTCCGCTATTTTTTTAAAGGAAATTATTGCTAAATCTAAACGCACTGATTTAAAGTTTATTATTTCTTCTCACCAACCACTTTTTTATAATGTTTTGTACAATGAAATACGGTTTGACAGAAAAATACCAAATAAAAAAAAGTCCTTTTATGTTATGAAAAAAGAAGTTGATAAGGAGGACAAAGTCAGATATATTTTAACTGATGTTGAGAAAGATTCTCCCTTCGGATACCACCTAAAGGTGAGAGAAGTGCTACGTAAAGCTGTAGACAGTGGACAAGTAGAAAAATTTCATTATGCTTTGTTTAGAAATCTGTCAGAGAAAACAGCCACATTTTTAGGCTATAGTAGATGGGAAGATGTTTTATTAGGATTAGAGGTGGCAGGTGAGGAGATTACCAAAGAAAATTTAGAACCATATGCTCAAAGGTTTGATTTATTCACTCATAATCGTCAATCGGACTTGGAGTTTAGAGAATTGCTAGAAAGAGAAAAAAATACCTTAATAGATTTATTCAATAGTTTTGAGAAAAAATATAAATTTAACCCAAAAGAGGAAAATGAAAATGGTTGATTATTCAAAAATACATGAAGTTATTGCGGAAACGAATGAAGGGATTCTCTTAGCTGAGTATCAACCAGAGTATCATACGGATAGAGAGTATCAGTCAGAGGCTGATCTAGAAAATCAGTTAATTTCTGATTTGGTGAATCATCTTAACTATGAACGCCTAAATATTCATACACCTGAAGAGCTCTTAGCAAATGCCAAGTTGCAAATAGAAAAACTCAATAAGGTAACATTTACGAATGCTGAGTGGGATCGCTTTGTAGTAGAGTATCTGGATTGTCCCAATGAAGGATTAGTTGAAAAAACACGAAAAATCCAAGAAAATCATATCTATGACTTTGTCTTTGATGATGGACGGATTAAAAATATTTCTATCATTGATAAGAAAAACATTCATAACAACAGCATGCAGGTCATTAACCAAGTGACCCAAGTAGGTAGCCATACCAATCGTTATGATGTCACCATATTGGTAAATGGCCTTCCTTTAGTTCAGATTGAATTGAAAAGACGTGGTGTTAGTCTTAAAGAAGCTTTTGAACAAATCCATAGATATAGTAAGGAAAGTTTCAATAGCGAGAATTCTCTGTATAAGTATATTCAGATTTTTGTTATTTCCAATGGGACTTATACACGCTACTTTGCTAATACGACTGCTCAAAATAAAAATCACTATGAGTTCACCTGTGAATGGGCAGACCGTAAGAATAAAACAATTCACGATTTAGAAGACTTTACTGTCACTTTCTTAAGCAAGCGAGTGCTCTTAGAAGTTTTGACCAAGTATTGTGTTTTTGATGCTGATAATACCTTGCTCATCATGCGTCCTTATCAGATAGCAGCTACTGAGAGTATCATACGCAAGATTCATTCATCTAATGAGATGAAGAACTTTGGTACTATCAATGCCTGTGGCTATATCTGGCATACGACGGGTTCAGGGAAAACCTTGACCAGCTTTAAAACTGCTCGTTTGGCGACAGAGTTAGACTATATTGACAAAGTGATATTCGTCGTAGATAGAAAAGACCTAGACTATCAAACCATGAAGGAATATCAAAAATTCCAACCAAATTCAGTCAATGGTAGTAACAATACAAAAGAACTCCAACGTAGTATTGAAGAAAATGATGGGAAAATTGTTGTCACAACCATTCAAAAGTTAAACAAATTTATAACAGCAAATCCAAATCATGAAATCTATGGTAAAAAATGTGTTTTAATCTTTGATGAGTGTCATCGATCTCAGTTTGGGAAGGCACAGAAGCGCATTAAAAAATCCTTTAAACAGTACGCCTTATTTGGATTTACAGGGACACCGATTTTCCCAGAAAATAGCTTAACGGGTGAAACGACACAGGAAGTTTTTGGAGAACAACTTCATAACTATGTTATCACGGATGCTATTCGAGATAAAAAAGTGTTGAAGTTCAAGGTTGACTATAACTATATCAAACCTGAAATCAATAAATATAGAGAAGCAGAAACGGCAGTCGGCCGAGAGATTGATGAGAAGAAACTCAAAAAGATGGAGAAGGAACTCCTTTTGCATCCAGAACGGATTGCAACCATCACTGAGTACCTGTTGAGAGTTTATAATGATAAAACGCATCGAAATCAACACTATACTCATAAGCAAAAACAACTGTTTGGATTTAATGCCATGTTAGCTGTACAAAGTATTGAAGCAGCAAAATTATACTATGAAGAACTCCAACGGCAACAAGCAACTTTACCAGAAGCTAAACGATTGAAAATCGCAACCATCTTTAGCTTTGCGCCAAACGAAGAACAGTCAGCTTATGGTGAAATTCAAGACGAAGAGCTAGAACCGCAAGATACAACTATGCCTCTATCTTCTAAAGAGTTTCTGGAAAAAGCGATTGATGACTATAATCGAATGTTCAAGACTAACTTCTCAACTGATGGGAAGGAGTTCCAAAATTACTATCGCGACCTTTCTAAGAGAGTTAAGTCTAAAGAAGTGGATCTTCTGATTGTAGTGGGTATGTTCTTGACGGGATTTGATGCTCCGACTATGAATACGCTATTTGTTGACAAGAATCTTCGTTATCATGGATTGATTCAGGCATTCTCGAGAACCAATCGAATTTTTAATAGGGTTAAACCTTTTGGAAATATTGTTTGTTTTCGTGATTTAGAAAAGGCTACGCAAGAAGCTATTAAGACTTTTGGAGACACAAATAAGCTTGAAATCATCTTAGAAAAAAGCTTTAGTGAATACATGGATGGTTTCGTTGACCAAGTAACAGGTATTGAGGTCAAAGGCTATACTGCGGTTTGTCAGGAAATTCTGGAAAAATTCCCAAATCCGCAAGAGATTGAAACAGAGCACGATAAAAAAGAGTTTGTTAAGTTATTTGGTGAGTTATTGAAACTTGATAATGTTCTTCGAAATTATGACGAATTCCAAGAAATCGACAAACCTATTTCTGAAGGTTATCTTCAAGATTTAAGAAGTGCCTATGTGGAAATTCGAGATGAATTCTTAAATCTGAAAAACTATGAAAAGACCAAAGATTTGGATGTAGACCTTTCAGATGTTGAATTTGAAATCGAACTCTTAAAAACAGATGAGATCAACCTAGACTATATTCTGGCATTGATTGTTGAAAAATCTAAGAATTCTGAGTCTAAAGAAGTAATGAAAGCTGAAGTTAGTCGTGTCATTCGCTCAAGTATTGATATTCGTGCCAAAGAAGAGTTGGTTATTGGATTTATCAATGATACTGATTTGCAAAAATTGAAAGACCATGACGGGATTATCAATGCTTTCTACGAATATGGTAAGGAGCGCAAGAAAATTGCGATTCACGACCTAGCTGAGGCTGAGAAGCTTGTAGCTGATTATCAACTATTCATCGACAAATCAATTCAACGAGGTTATGCTGAAAATAGTGGGACTGATTTGGATTCGATAATTCCACCAACTTCTCGTAGACAGGGAGCGCGTGAACGTAAGAAACAAGAAGTTTTACATCAGATTCAAACATTAGTAGAGATTTATTCAGGAATTTAGCGAAGTGGACGTTAGATTTATCTAAAAGTCAATTCGTTCATTTTATAGATACAACTTTGTTTCCATATTTCCTGGAAACTGATAGAAAGTAAGGAGAAAGATGGAACAAACTAACCAAAAATCCCAATGCCAACAACTTTGGGCTAGAAACAAATACCTCGTTTTGAGCCATTCTAGCAATATTTATAATGAGATTCGTCAATATTTGAAGAATGAACAGGTGGAGCTGAGTCTGGTTCAAGAGATGATTGACCGTGCCTGTCAAATCCCTGAACATAGAGGTCAGGTTTGCAATGCCTTTCAGCATATTTGGGGCTATTTCAAAAAGAAAGCGACAGATGCTGAGCGAAAGGACTATATGCTCTTGCTGGATCGCTACCGCTTTGGTCAGGCTTCTAAGGAAGACTTGATTGCTAAGACTCGAGACTTGCTGGATCGCTATCCGAATACCTACTTGCAACATTCGACCTTACTGAAAGGAGACTCCCATGAGACTTTGGCATGAGGCTTTGATTTCACGACTTCCACGTTCGCAGCTCTTGGGGCAACATCGAGAGTGTTGCGCCCTTCGTGGTAATGGTTGGGGCAGAAAGCATGCGACGGTGGACTATGTCTTTACTCACTCGCCTTATCACCTCTATGCCTATCATCGATTGATCATGGAGGAAATGGCTGGCCGTGGCTACAATGTCAGTCCAGAGTGGCTGGACAAGAACTACCGTGGCAAAATTTGCCCTCCCTATGAAGACTTGCCTGAGGAAAGGTTGGGTAATCCTATCTACAGTGAGCATGACGAAGGATACTACGAGGAGTGTTTAGCTAATCTCCGAGAGAAGGGGATAGAGCTGGAGTAAGAGTCAGGATTAGCTTCACATTATAACTCTTCTCATACTTTTTTCGAATAATAAAAATGAGACCTTTAGAATGATTCTAAGGTCTTCTTTTTATGAGTATTAGGATTTACTTTTAATAACTTTTGAGTTATAATTTAAAAAAGCCAAGCGTGAACTGAAGGACATAAAAGAAAGAGGGTTAAGTGATGAAGAATAGTGCCATTGGAAGTAATTGGAAGGATGTCCGAACAGAACTCTTTAGCAAGGAAGAAATTCTTGAAAGTGATATGCGAGTGGCTATTATGAGTGAGTTGATTGAGGCTAGACATAAGCAAGGTATCAGTCAGAAAAAGCTAGAGGAACTCAGTGGAGTAAGCCAGCCTGTCATAGCTAGGATGGAGACAGGAAAGACTAGTCCTCAGTTGGATACGGTCTTAAAAGTCTTAGCTAGTTTAGGAAAGACACTCGCAGTCGTTCCACTTGAACAGGAAAAAAGTTGATTAAACTGACCTATAGTCTTTTCTAATAACAAGCCATAGTCACTTATAAGAATTACTAATAACACGTTTGAGCATTCCAACTAAAATACAGCAATAAAACAAGCAATACAAAGGATTTGAGATGCTGGTCTCAAGTCTTTTTCTATTGTCTAAAAGAGTGATATAGTTTCAAACTATATCAAAGCCTAATTATTTACAATTATACAGACAGTTTCTTTTCTGTTAAGATAGTTTCAACAACAAATTTTGGAGGACACATCATGTCAACTACAATCATCGGTTTCCCTCGTTTGGGTGAATTCCGCGAATTAAAATTTACAACTGAAAAATACTTTAGAAAAGAAATCTCAGAAGAAGAACTCTTGGCAGCAGCAAAAGAATTGCGTGCAAAACACTGGAACATTGTCAAAGAAAAAGGCATCACTGAAATTCCATCAAATGACTTTTCTCACTATGATAACTTCCTAGATGCAGCCTTCCTTTTCAACGTGGTACCTGCATCCGTTCAAAACTTGGACTTGTCTGACCTTGAGCGTTACTTTGCTTTGGGTCGTGGTTACCAAGGAGAAAAAGGGGATGTTCGTGCCCTTCCGATGAAGAAATGGTTCAACACCAACTACCACTACATCGTGCCTAAATTTGAAAAAGACACTCAAGTTAAATTGGCTGGTCACAAGATCTTTGATGAGTTCCAAGAAGCCAAAGAACTTGGATTGAACACTCGTCCTGTCCTTGTAGGTCCGTTCACTTTCCTTCAATTATCAGACTTTGAGGAAGGCGTGAAAGCAGAAGACTTCGTAGATAGCTTAGTAGCTGCTTACCAAGAAGTTTTTGCTAAATTGGCTGAGCTTGGTGCGACTCGCATCCAACTCGACGAAGCAGCTCTTGTCAAAGATTTGACAGCTGAAGAAAAAACTCTCTTCTTGAACCTCTACAACAAACTCTTGGCTGACAAAAAAGGTCTTGAAGTCTTGCTTCAAACTTACTTCGGTGACGTTCGTGACGTCTACTCTGATCTTGTGAATTTGCCAGTAGATGCCATCGGTCTGGACTTCGTTGAAGGTAAGAAAACTCTTGAACTCGTTAAAGGTGGCTTTCCAGCTGACAAGACTCTCTATGCAGGTATTGTCAATGGTAAAAACATCTGGCGCAACAACTACGAAAAGAGCTTGGCTGTTCTTGAGCAAATTCCAGCTGAAAACATTGTCTTGACAAGCTCATGCTCACTTCTTCATGTGCCATTTACAACTGCTAATGAAGAATTTGAACCAGCTATCTTGAACCACTTTGCTTTTGCAGTTGAAAAATTGGATGAGATTCGTGATTTGGATGCTATCCGCAATGGTCAAGGTGAAGAAGCACTTGCAGCTAACAAAGAACTCTTTGCGACCGAGCGTGTTGGTGAAAATGCGGAACTTCGTGCGCGTATCGCTGGCTTGACAGACGCAGACTACACTCGTTTGCCAGCCTTTGCAGAACGTGAAGCTATCCAAGAAGAAGCTTTCAAACTTCCAGCACTTCCAACAACAACCATCGGTTCATTCCCTCAAACTAAGGAAGTCCGTGCCAAACGTTTGGCCTTCCGTAAGGGTGAATTGTCACAAGAAGAATACGATGCTTTCCTTGCTGAAACTATCGACGAATGGATCAAATGGCAAGAAGAAGTTGGATTTGACGTGCTTGTACACGGTGAGTTTGAGCGTAACGACATGGTTGAGTACTTCGGTCAAAACTTGTCAGGTTACCTCTTCTCTAAGAATGGTTGGGTACAATCATACGGTATGCGTGGGGTGAAACCACCAATCATCTGGGGTGATGTAACTCGTCTCAACCCAATCACTGTCAAATGGTCTAGCTACGCACAAAGCCGTACAGACAAGCCTGTTAAAGGTATGTTGACTGGACCTGTTACCATCCTTAACTGGTCATTCCCACGTGAAGACATCTCTATCAAGGATTCTACTCTTCAAATCGCTCTTGCCATCAAGGATGAAGTTCTTGACCTTGAAGCTGCAGGTGTGAAAATCATCCAAATCGACGAGGCTGCTCTTCGTGAAAAATTGCCACTCCGTCGTAGCGACTGGTACGAAGACTACCTTGACTGGGCAATTCCTGCCTTCCGCTTGGTACACTCAACAGTAGCGCCAGACACACAAATCCACACTCACATGTGTTACTCAGAATTTACAGATATCATCCCAGCTATCGACAACATGGATGCGGACGTTATTTCATTTGAGGCAAGCCGTTCAAACCTTGAAATCTTGGACGAACTCAAAGCGAAAAACTTCCAAACAGAAGTGGGACCTGGGGTTTACGATATCCACTCACCTCGTGTGCCAAACGAAGGCGAAATCGACCACACAATCGATGCTATTCTTGCTAAAGTACCAAGCAAGAAAGTTTGGATCAACCCTGACTGTGGTTTGAAAACACGTGGTATTCCAGAAACAAAAGAAAGCTTGATCCGCCTTGTTGAAGCAGCCAAAGCTGCGCGTGAGAAATTGTAAGATAGGATTTCTCTTGTGACACTGACTGATCAAGGAACTGCTTGGCCCTAGCTGCTCAGCAATCATGAAATCAAAAAGAAAAGGATAATGACTATGTCACGCCAAACGCCGTCACTTTCATTTGAAGTGTTCCCTCCAAACCCAGCTGTGGGTAATGATAAAATTATTTCAGCCTTGCAGGATATGCGGGAGCTGACACCGCACTTTATCAGTGTGACTGCCAGCAATAATAAATTTAATATCAAGGAAACAACGGTTCGTTTGGCTGACTTTATCCAGAATGACTTGGCGATTCCAACCATTGCCCACTTGCCAGCTATCTATCTGACCAAGGACAAAGTTGCTGAAACCATTGCAGACTTGGATAAGGTTGGGGTACAGAAAATCTTGGCCTTGCGTGGGGATATTATCCCTGATGTAGAACCACAAAAGGATTTCCGCTACGCAACAGATTTGATTGAGTTCATCAAGGAACAAGCTCCTCACTTTGATGTTATTGGCGCTTGCTACCCAGAGGGGCACCCTGACTCTCCAAACCAAATCTCGGATATTCAAAATCTCAAGAAGAAAGTGGATGCAGGCTGTTCCAGTCTCGTGACGCAACTTTTCTTTGATAATGAGCGCTTCTATGATTTCCAAGACAAGTGTACCTTGGCAGGGATAGATGTTCCTATTCATGCGGGGATCATGCCCATTCTTAACCGTAACCAAGCGCTTCGTCTCTTGAAGACTTGTGAGAATATCCACCTTCCACGCAAATTCAAGGCCATCTTAGACAAGTATGAGCATGACCCTGAGTCGCTCAGAGCAGCAGGACTTGCCTATGCAGTGGATCAAATCGTGGACTTGGTAACCCAGGATGTCGCAGGTGTGCATCTTTACACCATGAACAATGCTGAAACAGCAAAATACATCCACCAAGCAACTCATGCCTTGTTCAACCATCAGTCTTTAGGGTAATTGATTCTTTAACCACTGAGACGACAGCTTGTCATTTACATGCTTTTAAATGAAAATGACAGTTGCGAAAGCCAAAGAATTTGCCAAATAAAATAAACAACAAACCATTCCTCTTTTCATGGGGGAATGGTTCCTTTTTAATAGAAAAGCCCGCACTTTTTAAGAAAAATATGATAAAATAGACTCTGTACGTACTTGATACAAAGATGAGGGTATAAAATAATACAATGCATTCAAACTGCAAGGTATAGCGACACGAGCGAGTCAAATCGATATTATTTGACAAGGGAGTTAGTAAAGCATTTAGCTAATCGCATGATAGCGATTAGCGTGAAAGGCTTAGATGCTTTAGCATCAATCCTTTCTAATGATTTGTATCCTGTGTAACTGAACACGCCTACAACTCTGTGGAAAAAGATAAATCTACCTAGGAGCAGTCGCTCAGTCGTTCGATTTCCTATTTTCCTTTGAGTTGCTTAACGGCTTAGTATCTTGTGTAATTGAACCCGGCCAAAAAGCTGTGTAAAAAAGATAAACTGTCTTGTCTTCATCGAAGACTTCGTCAGTTTCCTATTTTTACTTTGCTTTTGACGTCCTTGGTATCTTGATCTTTGTAGGCAAGGCGTATAATTTCATCAATCCAAAGGGGATTAAAATGACAAAACAAGTGTTTCAAACGACTTTTGCGGGTCGTGAGTTAATCGTAGAGACTGGTCAGGTTGCTAAGCAAGCAAATGGCTCTGTTGTCATCCGTTACGGTGAGTCAACTGTCTTGACTGCGGCCGTTATGTCTAAGAAAATGGCAACTGGGGATTTCTTCCCACTTCAAGTCAACTACGAAGAAAAAATGTATGCGGCTGGGAAGTTTCCTGGTGGCTTTATGAAACGTGAAGGACGTCCTTCAACAGATGCGACTTTGACAGCGCGTTTGATTGACCGTCCAATCCGTCCTATGTTTGCGGAAGGTTTCCGTAATGAAGTGCAAGTCATAAACACGGTCCTTTCTTACGATGATAATGCATCTGCACCAATGGCAGCTATGTTTGGTTCATCCTTGGCACTTTCTATTTCAGACATTCCGTTTGACGGTCCGATCGCTGGGGTACAAGTGGGTTATGTCGATGGCCAAATCATCATCAACCCTACTCAAGAACAAGCTGAGCAATCGCTTCTTGAATTGACAGTAGCTGGTACCAAACACGCTATCAATATGGTGGAGTCTGGTGCCAAAGAATTGTCAGAAGAAATCATGTTGGAAGCCCTTCTGAAAGGACACGAAGCTGTTAAAGAATTGATTGCCTTCCAAGAAGAAATAGTTGCGGCAGTCGGTAAGGAAAAAGCAGAAGTGGAATTGCTTCATGTGGATGCTGACTTGCAAGCTGAAATCATCGCAGCCTACAACAGCGACCTCCAAAAAGCGGTTCAAGTAGAAGAAAAATTGGCTCGTGAAGCTGCAACTCAAGCAGTTAAAGACCAAGTGACTGCTGTTTATGAAGAAAAATATGCAGACCACGAAGAATTTGACCGTATCATGCGTGATGTGGCTGAAATCTTGGAACAAATGGAGCACGCTGAAGTGCGTCGCTTGATTACAGAAGATAAGGTTCGTCCTGACGGTCGTAAGGTCGATGAAATCCGTCCTTTAGATGCGCAGGTCGACTATCTTCCTCGTGTACATGGTTCTGGTCTTTTTACTCGTGGACAAACTCAAGCTCTTTCAGTCTTGACCTTGGCTCCGATGGGAGAAACTCAAATCATCGATGGTTTGGATCCAGAGTACAAGAAACGCTTTATGCACCACTATAACTTCCCTCAATACTCTGTAGGAGAAACAGGTCGTTATGGTGCGCCAGGTCGTCGTGAAATCGGTCACGGTGCTCTTGGTGAGCGTGCCCTTGCTCAAGTCTTGCCAAGTTTGGAAGAATTTCCATACGCGATCCGCTTGGTAGCAGAAGTATTAGAATCAAACGGTTCTTCTTCTCAAGCTTCTATCTGTGCGGGAACGCTTGCCCTTATGGCTGGTGGTGTGCCAATCAAGGCGCCAGTAGCAGGGATTGCCATGGGTCTCATCTCAGATGGAAACAACTATACAGTCTTGACAGATATCCAAGGTTTGGAAGACCACTTTGGAGATATGGACTTTAAGGTTGCAGGTACTCGTGACGGGATTACAGCCCTACAAATGGATATCAAGATTCAAGGAATCACTGCAGAAATCTTGACTGAGGCTCTTGCCCAAGCCAAGAAAGCCCGTTTTGAAATCCTTGATGTGATTGAAGCAACCATTCCAGAAGTTCGTCCAGAATTGGCTCCAACTGCTCCGAAAATTGATACCATCAAGATCGATGTGGACAAGATCAAGATTGTCATCGGTAAGGGTGGAGAAACCATCGACAAGATTATCGCTGAAACAGGCGTTAAGATTGATATCGACGAAGAAGGAAATGTATCTATCTACTCTAGTGACCAAGCTGCTATTAACCGTGCCAAAGAAATCATTGCTGGCTTGGTTCGTGAGGCTAAAGTAGATGAAGTTTACCATGCCAAGGTTGTTCGTATCGAGAAATTTGGTGCCTTTGTCAACCTCTTTGATAAGACAGATGCACTTGTGCATATTTCTGAAATGGCTTGGACTCGTACCAACCGTGTTGAGGACTTGGTAGCTATCGGTGATGAAGTCGACGTTAAGGTTATCAAGATTGATGAAAAAGGCCGTATCGATGCCTCTATGAAAGTTCTTCTTCCTCGTCCTCCAAAACCTGAGCATGATGAAAAAGGTGAAAAGTCTGAGCGACCTCACCGTCCACGTCATCACAAGGACCACAAACCTAAGAAAGAATTTACAGAAACACCAAAAGATTCAGAATAAGAAAAGGAGAAATGTATGGGATGGTGGCGCGAAACCATTGATATCGTAAAAGAAAATGATCCAGCGGCCCGCACCACTTTGGAGGTTTTGCTGACTTATCCAGGTGTCAAGGCCTTGGCGGCCCACCGTCTTTCACATTTTCTCTGGAAGCATGGCTTCAAACTCCTGGCTCGTATGCACAGTCAGTTTTGGCGCTTTTGGACTCAGATTGAGATTCATCCAGGTGCCCAGATTGATTCAGGTGTCTTTATCGACCATGGTTCTGGCTTGGTGATTGGAGAGACAGCGATTGTTGAAAAAGGCGTTCTGCTCTATCATGGAGTGACTCTCGGTGGGACAGGGAAAGACTGTGGCAAACGCCATCCGACTGTACGTAAAGGAGCTCTCATATCGGCCCATGCCCAAGTTATCGGGCCGGTAGAAATCGGTGAAAATGCCAAAGTCGGTGCAGCAGCAGTTGTCGTGGCAGACGTACCTAGTGATGTGACGGTTGTCG